>CAIQIY010000232.1 GCA_903871975.1 uncultured Chloroflexota bacterium
CGGCCCGCGGTTGGCAGCCGGCGATGCCTCGCGCGGTGCGGAGCCGCCGGCGTAGCGCAACGGTACCTGCGCAACGGTCGCGGTATCAACCTGCTCCATGCCACCCGTGCTCATCGGCTCACATGCATCGCCGGTTCCTCATCGAGTACCGCCGCGGCGATCTGCTCGGCGGCGACATCGGCCTGCAGAAACGCCGGTTTCACCGGGAATCTGCCGCATCACCGACAGCATAGACCCCGGGCAGCCCCACAACCTGGCGTGTCACAGGTTCGGTCAGAATGAAACCACGATCATCACCCGGCAGTTGCAGAAACGGCATCGCTGCCACGTACGGCGGAAACGAGATCAGCAGATCGTGTGGCAGGATCTGGCCACCACGGTAGTGCAACCCGGTCGCGCTCGACCGATTCGGCCGCATGATCGGTGTATCCGACGATGCCACGGTGGGCGAACTCCCCGGTGACGGTGCCGGACAGCCGTGGCCCGAACGCCTGAGTGACCCCGTGCTCGTGTGCCGTCCATGTGATCCCGACCTGGTCGCGGGCCCCGCGGCGGCGCAACCAGGTGTCGAGCAGCTGCACACGTTGTAGAGCGGTCCAGAGCGCGTGTGGCAGTACGCAGAACAGAACGTCGCGTCGCCGTGGCGTACATGCTCGATCAGATCGGTGAACGCAGCATGTCCTGCACCGTCCGGATCGTCTCGGTGATCCAGGACTTCGTCGCGATGCATGCCGTCGCCCATCGCGATCACCAGAACATCGTAGCTGATGGTGCGCCGCCGAGTTTCGACGACGCGAAGGCCAGGGCGCACATCGATCGTGCTGCAGTGGTAGAATACGCCGATTGACAGGCCATCAGCAACCGGGTGGATTCAGATGCAGACGATACGCATGCTGCTGTGTGGTGTCGGCAACGTGGGCCGACACCTGATCACGATCATCGCTGCCAAGGACGCCCTGCTGCGCGAACGCTACGGGCTCGACCTGCGGATCGTCGGCGCGGTCGATTCGACCGGGGCCGCCATCGATCCAGCCGGCCTGGATCTTCAGCGCGTCCTCGATGCCAAGCGCGCCGGCATCGGCGTTGTGGCACTCGCCGGCGGCCTGCCGGGCCAGGATGGCGCGGCGCTGGCTGCGACGCTTGACTATGATCTCCTGCTCGAGGCGACGCCGGTGAATCTGCGACACGGCGATCCGGGCCTGAGCATCGTGCGTGCTGCGCTCGGCCGCGGAATCGACAGCGTGCTGGCCAACAAGGCGCCGCTGGCGTTGGCATTCGCCGAGCTGGCACGGCTTGGCTCACTCGACGCGCGCCGCGGTGATGGGCCGCTGTTGCGCTTCAGCGCCTGCGTCGGCGGGGCATTACCGACCATCAATCTCGGCATGCGCGATCTGGCTGGCGCGACGATCGAACGCGTAGAGGCGGTGGTGAATGGTACGACCCAGGGCATCCTGCGTGCGATGGAGTCTGGCGTGCCGTACGACGCAGCACTGGCGCAGATGCAACGGGCCGGATTGGCCGAGACCGATCCCACGCTCGATGTCGACGGCTGGGACGCCGCGAACAAGCTGGTGATCATCGCCAACGCAGTCTTGCGTCAGCCCACGACGCTGGCCGATATCGCGATCGAGGGCATTCGCGCCATCACGCCGGAGCAGCTGCGTGCCGCGCGTGCACGTGGCGAATGCATCGTGCTGCTGGGGCTGGCCGAACGCACGGATCAGCGCTACCGCCTGAGCGTGGCGCCGACGACGCTGGGCGGCGACCACCCACTGGCGCGCATGGGCGCCGACGAGATGGGCGTGGTGTACACCAGTGACATCAGCGGCCGCCAATGTGCGACGAGCCGCGAGCACGATCCGCAGCCGACAGCGGCAGCAATGTTGCGCGACATCATCGAGATCGCCCAGCAACCGCGGCATCGCGCAGATCATCAGAGAATCGATCGATAGTCTCGGGGAGGCGTCCATGACGCGCGTCCGCATGCACCCTGCCTGGATCATCGTCGTCATCACCGCGAGCGTCCTGTTGCTCTCGTCGGGCGTGCGATCGGCGCCTGGGGTGCTGATTCTGCCATTCGAATACGAGTTTGGCTGGAGCCGCACCGATATTTCGCTGGCGGTCTCGCTCGGGCTGGTCCTGTTCGGCCTGACCGGCCCGGTCGCCGGTGCGCTGATCGACCGCCACGGCCCGCGTCGCAGCATGCTCGTCGGCATCGTGCTGATCGCCGTGAGCAGTGGGCTCGGTGCACTGATCGAGGCACCCTGGCAGCTGTACCTGACCTGGGGTGCACTGAGCGGCATCGGCACCGGCATCATCGGCAGCGTCCTCGGTGCCACCGTCGCCAATCGCTGGTTCGTTGCGAAACGTGGGCTGGTGCTGGGGATCTTCGGCGCCGCCACTTCGGCTGGCCAGCTGATATTCATTCCGCTGTTGATGGCGCTGGTCATCGATGCCGGCTGGCGCGCCAGCAGCTGGCTCCTCGCGATCCTGGCCGGCCTGATGGTGCTGCCGGCATGGTGGCTGATGCGCGACACACCAGCCGACGTAGGCGGGCTCCCGTATGGTGCCGCCGAGGCAGTACCGCCCGCCGCACGGCCGCGCACCGGAGTGATGCACCGTGCGATTCGCACACCCGCGTTCTGGCTGCTCGCCGCGACATTCTTCGTCTGTGGTGCGACGTCCAACGGCCTGGTCGGCACGCACCTCATTCCCCACGCGATCGAGCATGGCATCGGCCAGAGCGTTGCTGCCGGTGCGCTGGCGCTGATGGGTGCGATGAACGTTGTCGGCACCATCGCCTCGGGCTGGCTCACCGACCGCTATCCACCCCGGCGGCTGCTCGCGGTGTATTACGGATTCCGCGGGCTGTCATTGCTCGGGCTGCCGTGGGTCAACGATCCGCTGGGCCTGATGCTGTTCGCCGTGCTGTTCGGCCTGGACTACATCGCCACCGTGCCACCGACATCGGCGCTGGTCGCGGATCTCTTCGGCCGCGAGAATGTTGGGACGGTCTTCGGCTGGGTGTTCTGTGCGCACCAGATCGGGGCGGCACTGGCCGCGTGGGCCGGTGGTGCGGCCCGGGAGTATGTCGGCGATTATGGTGGTGCATTCGTGGTGGCTGGTGTGATGGCCCTCACCGCGGCGGTGCTGGCGATCCGCATCAGCCGCACACCGACGGCACCGATTGCGGAGCGCGCTCAATCAGCCTGACGCTGACGCAACCGCGCATCGATGCGTTGCTCGGCTGCCAGCCGCTCGAGCTCGTACTGGGCCAGATCGACGAAGTGCATACCGCTCGCGAGCGTCGGATGGACGGCGGCGATCTGGCGATACATCGCCTGAGCCACCTGGCGGTACCCAGGATGCCCCTGACGACCACTACGCAGTTCGATCAGGTGGTAGGCCTCGCGCAGGTTCAGCCCGAAGCTCCAGCGCACGCGAAACGCCAGCGGTACGACGTACTGCGCTGCCATCGGCAGATCGGCGGCGATCGCCTCGTACGCGACCGCGGCACCTTCGAGTGCTGCGCGGTACGGCTCGGCGACCCCCGCCTCGATCAGATCATCGGGGACGACGTAACCATGCGATACGCCATAGACCTGTTGCTGCTGCGTCAGCATGCGGTGGCGTTGCAGATCACGATATGCGCCGATGTCGGCGACGATGTCGAACAGGTAGTACGCCGCCTCGAATGCGCGCCCGGGCTTGTGGAAGCGTGATTCGCGCGGGCCGACATACTCGCGGATCACTGCGGCACGCGTCGCGGCATCCAGTGCGCGCACTGCTGCCAGCACCGCAGTGTACGATGCGCCGGCATGCGGATAGAGGATTGCGGCGAGGACTCGCTCCTCGGCATCATCGTCCCACTGCACCAGCTGTACCAGATCGGTATCGGTGGTCGCCGTCGGCACGGGCGCGATCTGCCGCGCGGCTACCGCCCCGGCGGCACGGGTCGCCGCCAGATATGCCGCATGCGCCACACCGCGCTGGCTGGCGGCGCGCTTGACGAATGACGGAATGAGCTGATCGAGTTCGGCGTGCATCGCACTCCCCAGTGCGCGCACCTCGGCGAACGGCGATGCTGCAGCCTTGGTGAGCAGGTACTCAAATGCCCGGCCATTGCCGTACAGACCGACGTTCGTCAATGTCGCCATCGGCAACAGCCCGCGCAGCAGGTCGAGTGCCCGCGCGCGTGTCGCACTCAGGTACGCCCGTTCGCTCGTGGCATCATCGCGGGGCGTACGCCGCCGAACCCACTGCGACACCGGCTCGATGAGCTGCGCATAGGTGGTGAACAACGTGTCGCACGCCGCCTCATATCGTGCCGCATGCTGCGACGCCATCACATCGGCATCGCGATGGTAGCGGTAGCGGCCAGCGATGCGTTGTGCAAACGAGACGTAGCGCGTCGACTTTTCGAGGGGTGCGATGCCGATCCGGCTGGATTCGAGTGCCTTGGCGGCGATATTGCTGATCGATTCACACGCCAGATGGGCCCCACCGAGCTCGGCGACCGAGTCGTCGCCATAGCCGATGAGCACGCGCTCGTAGAACGCCTCGGCACGACGTCGCGCGGCATCATCGGCCGGCGCGGTGAGCGTCGATGTGAATCCGGCGCCGTCACCCTTGAGAAACTCGTCGAGCAAGATGCGGCGCAGACCCTGCTCGCTACGGCTGTAGCGCGAGAAGAGCGCGCCCTTCACCACCTCGGGCAGCGCGCGCAGGCCGAACACCGGCCGATCGCAGTTCGTGACGTACGGCAGGATTCTGGCCTGCTCGGCGTCCGTCAGTGGTGCATCCCACACATCGCTCATCATGATCCTGCCGTGGCGCGCAGCGCATCACGGATCGCCCGCCAGCCGATCACCCGAATGCCCTGGGCCTCGACGTAGCGGCGCAGGCCGGCGTCGCTGAATGCCTCGTGATCGGCGACGCGGCACCGCCAGTCGGGCGCGATGGCACGCAGCTCCGGCGTATCGACTGCGGGGTGCAGGATGAGGTAGCTCAACCCGGGTCGCAGCCCATCGAACAATCGACGCGCCAGACCGATTCGGTCGCGCGGATCATCGAGTGGCATGATCGCCAGCTGATCGACCAGCGGCAGGCCACGCGCCTCGCAATCCGCGAGGGCGCCGAGCAGGAGTGCCACGAGCGGCTCGGGGATGCCGCGCTGCAGCAAGCTCGCTGCATCGAGGCGCGGCACAAACGCCGGCACACCGGCGCGTTCGGCGGCGGCCAGATAGCCGGCGAGCAACGCCGGATGGAACACGGCACCCATGTGCGAGTCGATGTGCGTCACATCGATCCCTGCCGCTTGCGCACGAGCGACCTGTGCAGCGATCTCGTCGGCGACCGCCAGCGGATCAGCGGCCGCCACCGGTTCGTTGGTCCGGTGGAAATAGCCTTCGTCATCGAAGAGCCCGGTCGTGCGATCAACCGTCGAGATCGGCGCCCATCGCGGCGTCTGCCACTCGCAGGTCAACGTCACGTGCACCCCCATGTCGATGGTGGGCGCCTCGCGGCAGTGACGGGCCGCAGCCGGAAACCAGCCACACGGCACCATCGCTGCAGCAGACGACACGAGCCCGGCGTCGAACAGATCGGCGGCTGCGGGAATCGTCGCGTGGCACATGCCAACATCGTCGGCGTGCACGATGACCACGCGATCGTCGGCACCAAATCCCAGGCGCTGCAAGAACGGGTTCATGCTCGCTTCTCCCCTTCCGTGCGATCAGGGCGCGCGTCGCTCAAGCGACCATCCGATGGCCTGCCTGCGATAGACCAGCCGATCGTGCAGGCGGCTGACGCGCCCCTGCCAGAACTCGATTGTGGCGGGGACGACGCGATAACCGCCCCAGTGCGGCGGCCGCGGGATGGCGCCATCGGCGAATCGCGCGGTGACATGCGCGACCTGCGCCTCGAGCTCAGCACGGTCGGCGAGGATGGTGCTCTGCGCCGATGCCCACGCGCCGATGCGTGCACCAGCCGGCCGCGAGGCAAAGTACGCATCGCTCTCGACATCACTCACCGCCGATGCGACGCCGGTGATCCGCACCTGACGCTCGAGGTCTGCCCAGTAGAAGACGAGTGCTGCGTGCGGATTCGCGGCGAGTTCGTGGCCCTTCTGGCTCTGGCGGTTGGTGTAGAACACGAAGCCGGCGGCGTCGAACGACTTGAGCAGGACGATGCGCGCCGACGGCTGCCCATCGGCGACGGTCGCCAGCGTCATGGCATTGGGCTCGCGAATGCCGGCGGCGATCGCCTGGCCGAACCAGCGATCAAACTGCTCGACCGGATCAGCGGCCACATCGGACTCCAGCAGGCCGGCGTTGGTGTATTCCTTGCGCAGGGACGCGATGTCCGACATGTCGGCTTCTCCGGATGCACCACAGTACCTTGCCATTATACACCCGCCGGTGCACACGGTGGCGCCGTGGTGCGTCGGCGCTGCCGTGCCACATTGCCGCCGGGCGGCAGAGCGGAGTGGCGGTGGCTTGCGCACCGATGAGTGCCCTGCATTGCAGCGACATGACAGCGGGTCGAGCTCCACGTCGGCGAACTCACGCCAAATACACCAAGGCCATCGCCCGCGGGCGATGGCCTTGGTGTGCAACTGGCTCCCCGACCTGGATTCGAACCAGGAACCTACTGATTAACAGTCAGTCGCTCTACCGTTGAGCTATCGGGGATCGTCGGTATGGCGCACATTATAGCGTCGGATACCCGGCGTGTCAAATCTCTTCGGGGCGTGGCCAGGGCTGATGCAACGTCAGCGCCGGAGGAGCCAGCGGTCGACAGCGGCGGCAAGCGAGCGTTGCAGGGCTGCCAGGGTTGTTGCCCATGCACGCGCAGCGAGGCCACACACCATCTGGTACCGCTCCGCTCCACGACGTTGCATCAGCCCTGTGTGCCGCCCCGGGCTGCTTGACGGATCCTCCGACACCGAGTAGAATCACGACATCGCGGGAGTGGCGTAGTGGTAACGTGA
>CAIQIY010000233.1 GCA_903871975.1 uncultured Chloroflexota bacterium
ACGAGCGCCAGGCCGAACGTCTCGATCAGTGTGCTCTTGCCGGCACCGGGCGGCCCGGTGATGCCGATGCGCGGCACGACGTGGCGCACCGGCGTGAGGCGTCGCAGCAGCTCGGCAGCCAATGGGCGTTGCGCTGGTGCGCGGCTCTCGACCAGCGTGATCGCGCGGGCGAGCGCGCCACGGTCGCCGGCGACGACGCCGGCGGCGAGCGCTGCGACGTCGGGTGCATTCATGCCGGCAGCTTCCAGCCAGCGCGGCCGGCCAGCAACTGCAGGATCTCATCGGCAGCACGGGGAATGACCGTCCCCGGGCCAAACACGGCGGTGATGCCGGCAGCCTGCAGGCGTGGCACGTCGTCGGGCGGGATGACGCCACCGGCGATCACGAGGATGTCGGCGCGCCCGGCGGCATCGAGCGCGCCGCGCAGCGCCGGCAGCAACGCGAGGTGCCCCGCCGCCAGCGAGCTCACGCCGACCAGGTGAACATCGTTCTCGAGTGCCTGTCGCGCCACTTCATCGGGCGTCTGGAACAGCGGGCCGATGTCGACATCGAAGCCGAGATCGGCAAAGGCCGTCGCGATCACCTTGGCGCCCCGGTCGTGGCCGTCCTGGCCGAGCTTGGCGATCAGGATGCGCGGCCGACGGCCTTCGAGCTCGGCAAACGCGTCGGCGCGCCGCCGCACCCGCTCCAGCAGGGCGCGATCGTCATATGCGCTGGCATACACCCCGCCGAGCGCACGGCCGACGGCCTGATGGCGGCCGAAGACGCGTTCGAGCGCTGCCGACATCTCGCCGAGGGTCGCGTGGGCGCGCGCTGCGTCGATGGCGCTGTCGAGCAGATTGCGCGTCGGATCGGCTGCGGCGGCGCTGAGCGCCAGCAATGCCTGCTCGACCGCCAGCGGATCACGCTCGGCGCGCAGACGCTCCAACCGCGCGATCTGGGCATCACGCACAGCCTGGTTGTCGACGGTACGAATGGGAATGTCGGCCGGGTCGGCGGCAGCATATCGGTTCACACCGACGATCGTCTCGCTGCCGGCATCGATGCGCGCCTGACGTTGCGCTGCCGCCGCTTCGATGCGCTGGTTCGGCACGCCCGCCTCGATGGCGCGTGTCATGCCACCGAGCTGCTCGACTTCGCAGATGTGCGCCCAGGCACGACGCATCAGCGCGTCGGTCAGCGCTTCCACCGCATAGGCGCCGCCCCACGGATCGATCGTGTGGCACACATCGCTCTCGTGCTGCAGGATGAGCTGGGTATTCCGCGCGATGCGCGCCGAGAAGTCGGTCGGCAGCGCCAGCGCTTCGTCGAGCGCGTTGGTGTGCAGCGACTGGGTGCCGCCATGCGTGGCAGCCAGCGCCTCAAGGCAGGTGCGCACAACATTGTTGTGCGGCGCCTGGGCGGTCAGGCTCCAACCCGACGTCTGGACGTGGGCACGCAACGCCATGGCACGGGCATCGTGCGGCTGGTGGCTGGCCACGATCCTGGCCCACAGCAGGCGCGCCGCGCGCAGCTTGGCCAGCTCCATCGGGTAGTGCATGCCCACCGCCCAGAAGAACGAGATGCGCGCGGCGAAACGATCGAGCGCGAGGCCAGCCCGCAATCCCGCACGCAGATACTCCCAGCCGTTGGCCAGCGTGTAGCCGAGCTCGAGGTCGGCCGGCGCGCCGGCCTCGTGCATGTGGTATCCCGAGACGCTGATGCCGTTGAAGCGCGGCATCGCGCGCGCGGTATAGGCGAGGACATCGCCGACGATCCGCAGCGAGGCTGCCGG
>CAIQIY010000234.1 GCA_903871975.1 uncultured Chloroflexota bacterium
CTCGAGCCCCATTTCGTATTTGTCGCCGGCATGCCCGAGCGATGGCCGATTGCCCAAACCGGCAGACAACAGCGCTTCGGCGCGCGGGTTCATCAGATTGGTCGCCGGATTGAGATTGAGACACTCGCGTTCGTGAATGTCTCGGTGTCGCACCGCCAGCACCTCGATCGTGTCGCGCAGTGCAGCGCTGTCGGCGAGCGGCAGCTGTGTCAGCACGGTCTCGGCGAATGTGTTCAACGCCGCGCTGAGCCACGGCAGCTGTGGGCTGGTCATCACCGTTTCTCGCTGCTGTCAGGCGTCGCCGTAGCCATGCGGATGCGCGCGATGCCACTGCCACGCCGAGCCGATGATCTGCTCGAGCGTGGGGTAGCGTGGCGCCCAGCCGAGTTCGGCACGAATGCGCGCTGCCGATGCCACCAGTTCGGCCGGATCGCCCGGCCGCCGCGGCCCCACCACAAACGGAATCGGCCGACCGGTCACCACTTCGGCGACCCGGACGACCTCGCGGATGGTGAATCCGGTGCCGTTGCCCAGGTTGTACACCCGGCTCCCCAGTCGGTCGAGCGCATTGAGCGCCAGGATGTGTGCCTGGGCCAGATCCAGAACATGGACGTAGTCGCGCACGCAGGTGCCATCGCGCGTCGGATAGTCATCGCCGAAGATCGTCAGCTGTTCGCGCTGCCCCAGCGCGACCTGCAGCACGATCGGGATGAGGTGATGTTCGGGCGAATGATCCTCGCCCCGCTGTGGCGTACCGCCGGCAGCATTGAAATACCGCAGACAGGCATAGCGCGTGCCGTAGATGCGCTCCATCCACGCCAGCATGCGCTCGAGGAAAAACTTGGACTCGCCGTACGGCGAGCCTGGCACGATGTGCTCGTCGGCCTCGATCGGCATGCGCTCGGGCCGATCGAACAGATTGGCGGTCGATGACAGGATGAAACGCCCAACCCCGGCGGCGACGGCGTGCTCGAACAGGTTCGCCCCGGCGACCAGATTGTCGCGCAGATAGCGAAACGGTTGCTGCATGCTCTCGCCCACCAGCGTATACGATGCAAAGTGCAACACACCATCGATGCCGCGGTGCTGACGAAAGATCCCGGCGACCTGCGCTGCATCGCCGAGGTCGGCGTGGTGCCAGATGGCCTCGGGTGGCACCGCAGCACGATGCCCCTGGTACAAGTTGTCGACCACGATGACCTCGTGGCCGTTGGCCAGCAGTTCGGCGGCACAGATGCTGCCGATGTAGCCGGCGCCGCCGGTGACGATGACTTTCACCTTGCCCCCTTGATCCGGTGCGCCCGCTCAGGCCGCGCCGAGCTGCTCCAGCGTCGCCCAGAAGTCGGGATACGACACATCGACGGCACCAGCATCGCCGACCAGCACCGCATCGCGCGCCGCCAGCGCCGCCACCGCCCAGGCCATCGCCAGGCGGTGGTCGCCATGGCTCGAGAGCGCCGCGCCCACGAGCTGCCGCCCACCATCGATGCGGAAACCGTCGTCGGCGGCATCGACCGCCACGCCCAACGCACGCAGCCCGCCGACGACCGTGCTGATCCGATCGGTCTCCTTGGCGCGCAATTCCTGTGCATCACGGACCACCGTGGTGCCCTGGGCACACGCTGCCGCCACGGCCAGCACCGGAATCTCGTCGATCAGCCGCGGGATGATCGCCCCCTCGATGATCGTGCCGCGCAACGCCGATGAGCGCACCGTGACGTCGGCGACCGGTTCGTCGCCCTCGGCGCGCAACGCACTGACCGTCACGTCGGCGCCCATCGCCCGCAATACCTCGAGCGCTCCGCCACGGCTCGCATTCATGCCCACGCCGCACGTGGTGATCTCGGCATCGGGATGGATCGCCGCCGCGACCCACCAGAACGCCGCCGATGACGGGTCGCCCGGTACGCGCAATGAACAGGGCTGGAGTGCAGCGCCAGGCGTCAGCCGGAGCCGGCCGTGTTCGAGCACCAGCGCGGCACCCATGCCACGCAACATGCGCTCGGTGTGGTCGCGCCCGTCGATCCGGCCACCGAGATCGAGCGGAACGCCGGCGCACAAGGCGGCCAGCAGCAGCGCACTCTTGACCTGCGCCGACGCGATCGGCAGATCATAGCTGCCGGCATGCAGCCGGGATCCGCGAATCGCCAGCGGCGCGCGCTCGCCACCGTCGCGGCCGTCGATCTGCGCGCCCAGCGCGCGGAGTGGCGCGACGATGCGCCGCTGTGGCCGCGAGCGGAGCGAGGCATCACCGCTCAGGACGCTGAACCGCCCATCACAGCCTGCCAGCACCCCCGCCAGCAATCGCATCGTCGTCCCCGAATTGCCGCAGTCGAGGACATCGGCAGCCTCGTGGAGCCCGCTGACGCCGCAGCCGTGGACGGCGACGGTGTCGCCTTCCTGTTCGATCGCCACGCCCAACGCACGCAGGCATGCAATCGTCGCGAGACAATCGGCGCCGGTCAGGAAATGCGTGATGCGCGCGCTCCCGTGTGCCAGCGCGTTGAACATCACAGCGCGATGCGAGATCGACTTGTCGCCGGGAATGTCGATCGATCCACGCATGCGCGGCGGCGACTCGATGCGGCGTGCCTGCACCTGGTGCTCTCCTCTCAGCTCGGGCGGCCGGGTCAACGCTCGACTGGCTCTGGCCGCACAATCAGCCGATAGCCAACACCACGCACGGTCACCACGAAGCGCGGACTCGCCGGATCAAGCTCGATCCGCTGCCGCAGCCGGTAGACCAGCGCGTCGATCGCGTTGTAGTCATAGAGTGGGTAATCCCAGACGTCGCGCGCGATCACTGCTTTGGTCACGACCTGACCGCGTCGCTCGTAGAGCAACCGAAACAGTTGGAACTCCTTGACGGTCAATGGGGGTTCGATTGGCTTGCCACCGATGGCGATCTCGCGACCATCGGCATCGAAGGTCAGGACCTCCTCGGCTTGTGGGGTGCGGCGCAGGATTTCGACCGGAAAGATGCCCTTCTGTGTCGCATCGGGGTCGTTGAACGTGATCTCGGCATCGGCGACCCAGATGCGGTCTTGATGCCGTAGCTGGTGGGGGCCGTCGATTGGGTCGCTGTTGACGAGCGTGCCGTTGGTGCTGTCGAGATCATGGACGTAATAGACGCCGCTGGCGCGTTCGAGGCGCGCGTGACGGCGCGACGCCAGCGGGTGATCGATCACAATGTCGTTGGTGCTGTCACGGCCGATGGTGATGACTTCGCGCATCCAGCTCACCTCGGTCGTGTTGCCCGCCGGACGCCGGATGATCAGGAGCGGCGCGGATCCGGAAGACATGGTATACCTCGTGGAATATGTGATCCATATGCGCCGATCGTACGGCACGATATGGTACAATCGCGGTGGCGCTACCGGATTGTACCATACCTGGGCCGGCGATGACATTGCAGAGTGGCCAGCAACTCGGGCGTTACCGCATCGAGGCCGAGATCGGCCGCGGCGGTATGGCGCGCGTCTACCGTGCGGTCGATACCGTTCTGCGGCGGACGGTCGCGCTCAAAGTGCTGCTGCCAAACCTCGCGCTCGATGCCGAATTTGCGCGGCGCTTCGAATACGAGGCGATCACGGCCGCCAATCTGCGACACCCGGCCATCGTCACCATCTACGATGTCGCCCAGATCGATGACTGGCGCTTCATCGCAATGGAGTATGTCACCGGGCGGACACTCTACGCGGTGTTGCGCGAACGCGGCGCGCTCGGGCTCGGCCTGGCGATCGCGCTGATCGCCCCGGTCGCCGATGCGCTCGATCATGCGCATCGCCAGGGTGCCGTGCATCGCGACGTCAAGCCGCACAACATCCTGATCGATACCGGCGGTCGCGTCTTGCTCACCGACTTCGGCATCGCCCATGCGCCCGAGCTGGTCGGCGGCGAACGCATCACCCGCGCCGGGATCTTCATGGGGACACCCGAATACATCTCGCCCGAACAGGC
>CAIQIY010000235.1 GCA_903871975.1 uncultured Chloroflexota bacterium
CCGCGTGGTGATGATCGGCTCCATCGTGATGTTGGCGGGCTGCAGCCGTACGGTCCCGTCTGCTTCGGGTTCGTATCGCTTCAGGGTGTAGGCGTTCTCGTGGCGCAGCCGTGCAACGATGATCTCGCCGCGGTCGGCCGTCTGCTGATAGCGCACCAGGACCGTATCGCCGTCGGCGACCAGCGCGTCGATCATCGAGTTGCCCCGGACCGTCAGCGCGTACACCGCCCGCAGCCGCTCGGCGGGGAAGAGATCGCCCGGGACGCTCACCGTCGCATCGCTGTGGCTCGTGTCCTCGGGGTCGGGCAATGGCGCGCCGGCTGTCAGCGTGCCGAGCCAGCGAACCTGTGGTGCGCTGATGGCCGGTGTGGCGCTGACGACGGCGAGGCCGCGCGAGGTGCGCTCGCCGCGCCGCAGCAGGCCGTTCCGCTCGAGCACGTCGAGATGGTATGCGACCAGCGAGGTCGATGAGATACCGAGGGTGTCACGGATCTCGCGAATCGATGGCGCGTAGTGGTGCGTTTGGGTGTAACGCCCGATGTAGTCGAGGATCTCGCGCTGCCGCGACGAGATGCTCGCGGGGTCGCGTCGTGAGCGCCGTCGGCGCTGGTCACTGCCAGAGGTCATCGTAGGCTCCTGTTTCACAGATCCGGCGACTCGCTCAGCCGTTCGTGGCAGTATAATCGGAACATGTGTTCGTTGTCAAAATGTTCTAGATTCGGGAGTGCATGACGATTGATGGACGGGCGAGTGCCGACCGCGCTGCACCCCACAGGAGCGATGCATGAGTGTCATTCTCCTCACATTCCACCCGGAAGAGCTCGACCGTGCCGACGTCGACGCGGTGCGACGATTGGCGGCAGGGCGACGCGTCGTGCTGACGCGTGCACCGGAAGAGATCGCGCGACTCCTCGGCGAGGTCGAGATCATCGCCGGATTCGGCATGCCATACGAGCGACTGCATGAAGCGCCGCAGCTGCGCTGGATGCAACAGTGGGGCGCGGGGGTCGACTGGCTGATGCAGCATCCCGCGGCACGGGAGCATCCGTTCGTTCTGACCAATGCGTCCGGCGTGCATGCAGTGCCGATCAGCGAGCACGTCCTCGGCCTGATGTTGATGTTCGCCCGTGGGCTGCACCATGCGGTGCGCGCGCAGCAGCGCCACGAATGGTGGCGGCCTGGTCATCAGGGCGTCTTCGAGCTGGTCGGTGCGACGCTGCTGGTCGTCGGTGTCGGTGCGATCGGGTCGCGCATTGCAGCGCTGGCGCGGGCGTTCGGCATGCGCGTCGAGGGCATCCGACGCGACCCGACGGTGGCGTCGCCCGAGGTCGATGCGCTCTACGGCCCCGCCGAGCTGATGCCATGCCTCACGCGTGCCGACATCGTCGTGCTGTGCGTGCCCCATACCGTCGAGACCCACCACATGATCGACGCGGCGGCGCTCGCGCAGCTGAAGCGCAGCGCGTATCTCATCAACATCGGTCGCGGCGGAACCATCGACGAGGCGGCGCTGGCGACGGCGCTGCGTGATGGCCAGCTGGCTGGAGCCGCACTCGATGTGTTCGAGGTCGAGCCGCTGCCGGCGGATTCGCCCTTGTGGGGCAGCGATCATGTCATCGTCTCGGGGCATTATGCGGGCAATACGCCACGCTACCACCGGCGTGCGATGGCGATCTTCCTGGAGAATCTACGCCGCTATTGTGCCGGTGAGCCGCTGACCAACGTCGTCGACAAGCAGCTCGGGTATTGATGCCGCAGCACGGAGCATGAGTTCGGGTGGGGGTGCGCCGGCCACAGCGGCACCTGCGCATCGCCGGGCTGCACACGATAGGCACGACGCACCGCGGCCAAGCCAGCGACGACGCGGCGCCCCCGACGCCGGAACCCACGCAGGACACCCGCGGCGAGTGAGGCGCCGCCGCACCATCACAGACCTGCGCGCCAGTCTGGTGGTATAGTATTCAAGCAGATCCATC
>CAIQIY010000236.1 GCA_903871975.1 uncultured Chloroflexota bacterium
ATGGTGATGCCCGGTGACAACGTGGTGATGAAGGTCGAGTTGATCGTGCCCGTCGCCATCGAGGACGGTCTGCGCTTCGCCATCCGCGAGGGTGGCCGCACCGTGGGTGCTGGCGTCGTCTCGAAGATCATCAAGTAGGTCGTGTATACGATCGTGGCGCTCGTATTCCGGTGAGCAATGCCCCGGATACGGGCGCCACGAATGCAGGAGCAACCTCAATGGCGAAGCAAAAGGTTCGGATACGCCTCAAAGCGTATGATCACAAGATTCTGGATCGCTCGGCGCGCGAGATCGTCGACGCAGCGGAGCGAACCGGAGCCCAGGTCGCCGGACCGGTACCGTTGCCGACCCGCATCGAGAAGTACAGCGTGCTGCGCTCTCCGTTCATCGACAAGGATTCGCAAGAGCAGTTCGAGATTCGTACGCACAAGCGATTGATCGATGTCCTGGATCCGAGCCAGCAGACGATCAATGCATTGATGAAACTGAATCTTCCAGCCGGCGTTGATATTGAGATCAAGCTCTAGCGACCGTATTGCACGTGACATCGTCGCGTGGCGTCGCTCATTGAAACAACAACAGCCGCTGCGCATTCAACGTCGCTGACGGCGCATGCTGTGGAGGTGAAATTGTGGTCGAAGGGCTGTTAGGGCGCAAGGTCGGCATGACGCAGATCTTCGGCGCATCAGGCGAGGTCATCCCCGTCACGGTGCTCGAAGTTGGCCCATGTGTCGTGACACAGCTGCGGACGAACGATCGAGATGGCTATGAGGCGGTCCAGCTCGGTTACCGCGAGGTAACTGCCAAGCATCTCACCCGACCAGAGCGGGGGCATCTCGCCGGTGCAGGGCGCCTGGTGCGATATTTGCGCGAATTCGCTGCCGATCGTATCGACGACCATCACGTTGGCGATGTCATCCAGGCCGATCTGTTCCGTGCCGGGCAGCTGATTGATGTGACGGGCACGTCCAAAGGCCGGGGCTTTCAGGGTGTCGTGCGGCGCCACGGGTTCAGTGGCGGGCCACGAACGCATGGCCAGAGCGACCGTCACCGCGCTCCCGGATCCATCGGTGCTGGCACCACGCCGGGCCGTGTCTGGAAGAACACGCGCATGGCCGGGCGCATGGGCAACCGTCGGGTGACGGTGCAGAACTTGCAGGTTGTCGAGGTACTAGCCGACCGAAACCTGATTCTCGTGCGTGGTTCGGTGCCCGGTGCGAAGAACGGCCTCGTGATGGTTCGCCGGGCAGTCAGGGCGCGTTGACGCCGCACAGAGAGGATGGCGATGGAAGCGAAACTCTACAACCAGTCCGGCGAGGCCGTTGGCACGATTGATATCTCCGACTATATTTTCGGCATCATGCCGAATGTACCGGTGATGCACCAGGCGATGGTGCGACAGCAGGCCAATGCGCGACTCGGGACGCACAACACCCGCGGTCGTGGCGAAGTTGTCGGCAGCACGCGCAAGTTGTTTCGCCAGAAGGGCACTGGCCGGGCGCGGCAGGGATCGGTGCGTGCACCGCATCGCAAGGGTGGTGGTGCAGCACACGGCCCACACCCGCGTTCGTACCGGAAGGACATGCCCCGGAAGATGCGGCGCTTGGCGGTACGCTCGGCGCTCTCGGCCAAGTTTGCTGCCGATGAGATCCGGTTTCTCGAAGGCTGGTCGATGGAGCGTCCACGGACGCGTGATATCCTGGCCAGCTTGACCGGCCTGGGTGTCAGCAGAAAAGCGCTCATTGTGCTCGAACAGCAGGACGCCAATGTCCAGCGATCGGCCAACAACCTGCCCAATGTCAAGACATTGTTGGCCGGCTACCTCAACGTCGTCGACCTGCTCAGCTACGACACCGTCATCATCAGTCGCGCCGCAGTTGGCGTCATCGAAGGATATCTCGGGCAGCCGAGTACGGCGAATGTGGTCGGCAGCGATGCCACCGGGGAGGATGCATGATCCCGCAACAGATCGTCATTCGCCCGATCATCACCGAGAAAAACACAGGCTTGCTCGAGATGAACAAGTACTGTTTCGAGGTCGATCGGCATGCGACAAAAGCGCAGATCAAGTATGCGATCGAGAAGATCTTCAGCGTGACCGTGACGGCAGTCCACACCATCAATGTGCGTGGCAAGCTGCGTCGTCGTGGTCGGGCGTTCGGCTACACTGCCGACTGGAAGAAGGCCATCGTCACACTCGACGCGGGGAGCCGCATCGAGTTGTTCGAGGGAGCGTGAGATGCCGAATCGCACCTACAAGCCGACTTCGGCCGGCCGCCGAAACATGTCGGGCGCGACGTTCGAGGAGATCACCAAGAAGGATCCCGAGCGTTCATTGCTCGTCGCGCTGCGCAAAAGTGGCGGCCGCAACAATCGTGGCCGCATCACGACGCGCCATCGTGGTGGTGGTGTCCGGCGGCATTATCGCCTGATCGACTTCAAGCGCAACAAGTTCGGCGTCACCGCGCGTGTTGCAGCCATCGAGTACGATCCAAACCGTAGCGCGCGCATCGCACTGCTGCACTATGCCGACGGCGAAAAGCGCTACATTCTGGCACCCAATGGCCTGCGCGTCGGCGATACCATCGCCAGCGGCCCCACGGCCGAGATTCGCGTGGGAAATGCGCTGCCGCTCCGGCTCATCCCGCTCGGTACGCAGGTTCACAACGTCGAGCTTCAGCTCGGGCGTGGTGGCGTGATGGTCCGCAGCGCGGGAGTCGCGGCGCAATTGATGGCGAAGGATGGTGCATACGCCACCCTGCGCATGCCTTCTGGCGAAATGCGCCGCATTCACATCGAGTGCAGCGCCACCATCGGCCAGGTTGGAAACAGTGATCATCAGAACGTGCGACTCGGCAAAGCCGGGCGCAAGCGTTGGCTGGGCCGGCGGCCCGAGGTCCGTGGTTCGGCGATGAATCCGCGCGACCATCCCCACGGCGGTGGCGAGGGGCGTGCACCGCGCGGCATGGCGACACCCAAGACCAAGTGGGGCAAGCCGGCGCGTGGCGTGAAGACGCGACACAACCCTCGGACTGATTCGTTCATCGTGCGGCGTCGGACGGCCAAGCGCTAAGGAGTGAGAGGATGTCGCGTTCATCCAAGAAGGGCCCCTATGTCGATGACCGGCTGCTCGATCGGATCGAGGGCCTCAATCGCTCGAACGAGCGGCGGGTGTTGCGCACCTGGTCGCGCGATTCGACGATCTTCCCGCAGATGGTTGGACACACCATCGCGGTACACGATGG
>CAIQIY010000237.1 GCA_903871975.1 uncultured Chloroflexota bacterium
ACGCCGCCGATGCCGCCGGCCTGTTGCTCGCCGTCGACAGTCATGCGGCCCTGGCGCCTGCGCTGGCCGCCCACCCGTCGTTGGCGATCGAGCTGCGGCCACGCCGGGCGCCATGGTGGCGACCGTCGGGCATGGTGCCGACACCGCTGCCGACGACGATCGTCTGCGACCGACCGTCGTTTCTGCGACGCATCTGTCGCGGCCGTCCCGCCATCCTGGCCGCCCGCCGTCGCAAATATGCGCCGGATGGTGGTATGATCATGGGGGATGTCGCCAGCGCGCTGCTGGCGGCGGCTGATCTGCGGCCGGTTGCGCTCTCTTGCGTCGCCGACCGCGACACCTGGCCGCTCGGCGCTGCGCGCGAGCTGGCCGTGCTGGTAGTGAACGACGCGCCCCATGCGGTGCGGGTCGCCTGGTCGTTGCAGCTGATGGATCCGGCGGGTCGCCAACTGGTGTCGCTCGCGCAACAGCTGACCATCCCCGCCGATGCAGCCCCCCGCATCGTCGAGCGGCTGCGGGTGCGGGCACAGCTGGCTGGGCGCTACCCGATGGTGCTGCGCCTGGTGGTTGGCGATGGCGAGCCGTTCATCACCCGCGATGTGCTGGTCGTGGATCCATAGCATATGGGAAGGGCACGATGACCATGACAATGTTGGATCGGGCACGCGCGATCGAAGACGAGATCATCCGGCTCCGTCGCGAAATCCACCGGTTTCCCGAACTGGCCTTCCAGGAAGTACGCACGGCACAGCTGGTGGCCGACACGCTGCGCGAGATCGGTGGCTTTCGGGTGCGCACCGGGGTCGGCAAGACGGGCGTGGTGGCCGAGATCGGCCACGGCGATGGCCCGGTGATCGGCATTCGTGCCGACATGGATGCGTTGCCGATCATCGAGAGCACTGGCCTGGAGTTTGGTTCGCAGCAGCCCGGCAACATGCACGCGTGTGGCCACGACAGTCACACGGCGATGCTGCTGGGCGTCGCGCATTTGCTGAAGCAGGAATTTGCCACGGGCGAGCTGCGCGGTGCCGTACGGCTCCTGTTCCAGCCGGCCGAGGAAGCCGCCGACGCCGAGGGGCTCAGCGGTGCGCCGCGCATGATCGACGACGGCGCCCTCGATGGCGTCGACAATGTCATCGCGTTACACGTAGCCTCGACGATGCCTGCCGGCATGATCGGTCTGCGCGCCGGCGCGAGTTCGGCAGCGGTCGACAGCTTCCGTGCCTGGATCACCGGCAGCGGCGGCCACGGCGCGTATCCCCACGAGGGCAGCGATCCGCTCTGGATGCTGATCCCGGTGATGTCGGCGCTGCACGCCATCGTCGCACGCAAGATCGACCCCCTCCAGCCAGCTGTCGTCAGCCTCGGCGTCGTGCGTGGCGGCACGGTCTCGAACGTGATTCCGGCGGAAGTCTACCTCGAGGGCACGCTGCGCAGCTTTGATCCGCAGGTGCGCGAGCGATTGATCGGCGAAGTCGAACGTGCGCTGGCGGTATCGCGCCACTTCGGTGGCGACTATCGGCTCAGCATCGAACGTGGCTACCCCGCTGGCCACAACGATGCCACGGTCGTCGGCTGGATGGAGGGCGTCATCGGCGATCTGGTCGGCAGT
>CAIQIY010000238.1 GCA_903871975.1 uncultured Chloroflexota bacterium
ATGGGCGAGCTGGCGCGGTTCTCGGGCGACCTGTCGACCGAGCGTATCCAACAGCTGAGCATCAACCCGGCCGATGTCGCCGTCGACCGCGAGGATGGTTCGACGATCGTATGGAACCAGGCCGATCTGACGCGCCTGATCACCCGCTGGCGCGATCCGGTAGCCTGGCTGACCCGCGCGACCAGCGTCCCGACGCCTCAGGAGCAAGAGCCACCGACCACGGCAGTGCCGGTGGCGGCGTTGCCCGCCTGGCAGGCGCCGCCGCGGGGCGCCGAGCGTGTCTCATTCATCGTCGTGCCTCCCGATTCCGAACAGGCACGCGTACAGGTGCTCAACGCCGCAGCGATCAACGGCGTCGCTGGCCGCATGACGACCTTCCTGCGTCAGCAACGCTTCACCTGCGTCGATCCCGAGACACTCAGCTCGACGGTGACCAGGACGTTGGTCTACGACTTTGGCGATCATCCGATGACGCGCCAGCGCCTTGCGACGGTGCTCGAACTGGATGCATCGCAGATCATCACCGAGATCGACGAGCGTGCGCCACCACAGGGGCGCGGCGTCGACATCGTCGTGGTGCTGGGGAGTGATGTCCGGGATGCATGGCTCGTCCCGTGACGAATTGGCCGTCATCGGCCTGAGAGGCGCCATGACCATCGACTCGGTCAGTTTCATCAAGAGCCTGGTGACCGCACGTGAGCAATCCGGTGATCCGGCGGCGACAGTCTTCGAGCACTATCTGCGCTGGAAGGGACCACCGCAGCACCTTGTTCGCCAGCCGCCACCCGCCGATGTGCCACCCGAGGCGTTGTTGGTCTCGCCGTGGTTCTCGGTGCTGGCATACCGCGAGAACCCTCTGTATCAGACCTATTGCACCCTTGGTGCGAGCTATCGGCCGATCCCGCACAGTGCGGCGAGCACCGGCGATGCGCGGGGCATACGCCACGAATACATCATGCACGCACCGGAGCATCACGAGGCGGCGATCTGCGAGCTGCTGCTGCTGGTCAGCGAGTATCCGCAGCTGCACGAGCGCGAGATTGGTGTCGGGTTCGTCGTGCCGATCGGCGAGCCAGTGGTCATCGGTTCGGGGATGGAGTATCTCTACTGCAGCCTGCCGTTTCTCGATGACCAGCGACTGTACCAAGCCGACGCCTTCAGCCGGATCGACCGACCCGAGGGGTTGATTCAGCTGGTGTGGCTGGTGCCGATCTATCGTTCGGAGTACCAACACCTGCGCACGATCGGCAGCATCGCCTTCGAGGAGTGGTTGTTCGAGCACCATCGCCAGCGCTATGATGCCTATGAGTTCGACCGGTTGCCGCTGATCTGAGGCATCGCGCCGGCTGATCGTGGGTGTATTCGGCGGCCTGGCCGCCGGGGGAGCCGCCGATTGGATCGAAATCGCCCGCTGGGCCTGCCGATCGGCGTGGCCGGATCGTCGCCGGCCGATGCCGTGGTGGTCGGCAGCGGCCCGAACGGGCTGGTCGCCGCGATCACGCTGGCACGGCATGGCTTGCGGGTCGTGATGTTCGAGGCGGCGGACGAGATCGGCGGTGCGCTGCGTTCGGGCGCCCTGACGCGCCCGGGCTTCGTGCATGATCTCGGCTCGGCGGTGCATCCGCTGGGGGTTGGCTCGCCGGTGATGCGCGCGTTGCCGCTCGCACGGTTCGGCGTGCGCTGGGTACACCCACCAGTGCCGATGGCGCATCCGTTGGACGATCGGCCGGCGGCGCGGCTGGAGCGCGGCATCGCGGCGAGCGGTGAGTCGTTGGGCCGCGACGCGCGCCGCTGGCAGCAATTGATGGCGCCGCTGGTGCGCAATTGGCAGCCGATCGTGGGCGACCTGCTCGGGCCGCTGCGTGTGCCGCGACACCCGCTGGCCAGCGTCGCATTCGGCTTGCGTGCGTTGTGGCCGGCGACGGTGCTCGGCCGCACATGGTTCGCCGACGAGCCGGCGCGGGCGTTGCTGGCCGGGCTGTGCGCGCATGCCTGCCTGCCGCTCGAGGCCGTACCGAGCGCTGCATTCGGCCTGATGCTCGGCATGCTCGGCCACGCCGTCGGCTGGCCGATGCCGGCGGGTGGCGCCGGCAGCCTGGCGCGGGCGCTTGGCGCGCTGCTGCAATCGCTCGGTGGCATGATCGTCACCGGCCGGATGATCACCAGCCTCGACGAATTGCCGCGGGCCCGCCTGACGTTGCTGGACCTCAGCCCGCGCGGCCTGATGCAGGTGGCCGGCGACCGGCTCGCGCCGGGTGAGCGTGCCGCCCTGCAGCGGTTTCGCCACGCCAGCGGCATCCTCAAGGTCGACTGGGCGCTGGCCGACGGCATCCCATGGCGCGATCCGGCGTGCCATCGTGCCGGCACGCTGCACCTCGGTGGCAGCGCTGCCGCCATCGCGCGCTCCGAGCGCCTGACCGATGCTGGTGCCCACAGCGATGATCCTTACGTGCTGCTGGCACAACCGAGCCGGTTCGATCCACATCGCGCACCGCCGGGGTACCACACCGCGTGGGCGTATGGCCACGTGCCATTCGGCGACGATACCGATCGTGCGGCGGCGATCGAGGCACAGATCGAGCGCTTCGCGCCGGGGTTTCGGGAGCGCATCATCGACCGGGCGATTCACACGCCCTCGAGCCTGACCGCGCTCAATGCCAATCTGGTCGGCGGCGACATCACCGGCGGTCGTACCGATCTGCTGCAGCTCTTCCGCCGGCCGACGCGGCTGCTGCGCCCGTACCACACCTCGGTCCCCGGTGTCTATCTGTGCTCGGCATCGACGCCACCCGGCCCGGGTGTCCACGGGTTGTGTGGCTACCACGCCGCGCAGGCCGCGCTGCGCGATCTGGCAGCCCGGCGCATTCGCTGATCGCCCCACTGAGGAGACCTGCCATGCCACCGCGCTACCGCCCCGCCGATTCGCTCGCGTCGCCGCGTTTCACCGGCATACGCACCTTCGCCCGTCTGCCGCATGTCCAGGCCACCGCCGACGTTGATGTAGCGGTGGTCGGCCTGCCGTTCGACACCGGTGCCACCTATCGCGTCGGGGCACGCTTCGGCCCCGAGGCAATTCGCTCTGCCTCGGCGTTGTTGCGGCCGTTCAACCACGAACTCGGCGTCGCCGTCTTCGATGTGCTGTCGGTGATCGACTACGGCGACGCGGCGGTGGTGCCCGGATTCATCGAGCCGAGCTACGCCGCGATCACCGCGCTGCTGCAGCCACTGGCGGCGGCCGGCGTGATCACGCTCGGCCTCGGCGGCGATCACAGCATCGCGCTGGCCGAGCTACGCGCCCTCGCGGCAGTCCACGGGCCGTTGGCGCTGGTGCAATTCGATTCGCACGGCGACGTATGGGACTGTTACTACGGCACGCAGCGCTACACCCACGGCACGCCGTTCCGCCGCGCCGTCGAGGAGGGTCTGCTGCGCCCGGAGCGCTCCATTCAGCTGGGCATGCGTGGCCCGTTGTTCGCCGCCAGCGATCTGCAGGACGCGCGCGATCTCGGATTCACGGTGATGACGACGACCGAGGTGCTGCGACATACGCCCGAAGCGATCGGCGCGCTCGTGCGCGCCACGGTAGGCGACGCCCAGGCGTTCCTGTCGTTCGATGTCGACTTCATCGATCCGGCGTTCGCGCCGGGTACCGGCACGCCCGAGATCGGTGGCCCGACGTCGCATCAGGGCCTGCAGCTGCTGCGGGCCTGCACCGGCATCGACTGGGTTGGTGCCGATGTCGTCGAGGTGCTGCCGGCACTCGATCATGCGCAACTGACCGCCCAGCTGGCGGCCCAGGTCGCGTATGAATTCCTCTCGCTGGTGGCGCACCGGCGCAGTGCCGGTGATGCGCGTACGTGACGTTTCGGGCGAACCGATCGCAGCCATATGCGGTCGAATGACGCCACTGCAACCGGTGCGCGCGTGGTCGCGCACCTGCTCAGACCGTCGCGCGTGCCAGATCGACGACGCCACCGGGGGCAAACTGGGCGGCGAGCTGCTCGAGCATCAGCGGGCGGTCGCTCCCGCCGGCGCCGCTGCCGAGCAGTGCGTCAGCCGTCACGGCGATGTCCTCGAGGATGCGTTCGATGCGGTAGTGGCCGATCAGGCGCGGATCGGGTGCCGCGGGGCCGTAGCCGGCAAAGAACGCCTGCTGCGCCGACGATGGCCCCCAGTGCACGCCGATCCCGGCGCCGATGAACATCAGATCGCGCTCGATCGGCGCGGCGATCAGCGTGTCCCAATCGACCACGAAGAGGCGGCCGTCGTCGCCGAGCAGGATATTGCCGGCGTGCAGGTCGGCGTGGCACAGCACTGGAGCACCGATCACCGCAGCGCGCAGCCATGCACGCGACTGCTCGATCAACGCCGTGATCGTGGTGCGCTGCTCGCGGAGCAGCGTCAGCAACGCGCCGGCGGCCGCGTCGGCCGGCGTGTGCGCGGCGACCACGAGCGCCGCGACCCGGCTGCGCCACTGGTCACCAAACTGCTCGCGCGGCAGGTCGGCTGGAATGGGCAGTTGGTGTAGCTGCCGCACGACGGTGCCGAGTGCCGCCCACTGTGCCGCGTCGAGCGCACTGCCCCAGCCCGAATGACCGTCGATGAACGGCGCGACGCTGACACGATGCGCGCCGAAGGTGCTCCAGGGGACGCTGCTGCCGATTGGCGTGAGCGGGACGATCACCTGGCTGATCCCGCGCGCAGCCAGCTGCATCGGGACGATGCCGCTGGCGTCGAACCATGGCGCACGCCTCAGTTTCACATAATACGAGGCGTGTGGTGCATCAGCGCGATAGACGGCTGTTGCGAGATCGGCGCCGAGCGGCAGGAACGTCAGCCGCTCGAGCGGCAGTTGGTACTGCCGGGCCACATGATGCAGCAGGGCCACCTCATCGAGGGCTGGTGGTTCGAGCATGGTGTATCACTCACACGCCGCTGAAGGCGCTGAAGCCGCCATCGACCGGCACGACGATGCCGTTGACGAACGTCGCACCGGGGCCGCACAGCCACACGAGGGTACTGAGCAGTTCGTCGGCGCGGCCAAAGCGACCAGCCGGCGTGTGGGCGATGATCGTCGCGCCGCGTGGCGTCAGCTGGCCCTGATCATCGAGCAGCAGGCGACGGTTCTGTTCGCCGATGAAGAACCCGGGAGCGATGGCATTGACGCGCAGCCCTTCGCCGTAGCGCGTCGCCAATTCGACCGCCAGCCAGCGGGTCAGGTTCTCGACGGCCGCCTTGGCGGCGCTGTAGCCGACGACGCGGGTGATCGTGCGTTGGGCGGCCATACTGGAGACATTGATGATCACGCCGGTACGGCGGGCGGCCATCGCCTCGGCGATCACCTGGATCGGCAGCAGCGTACCGAGCAGGTTCAGATCGATCACCTGGCGCAGTGCTGCGTGGTCGAGGCCAAAGAACGAACCACCCGGCGGGATGGTCGCGCCGGGCATATTACCGCCCGCAGCATTCACCAGGATGTCGATCGCCCCCCAGTGGTGCAGCACCGTCTCGCGCGCCGCCGCCAGCTGCTCGGCTTCGAGCACATCGGCAGTCAGCGCCAGTGCCGTACCGCCGGCCGCAGCGATTGCTGCCACCAGGGCGTCGGCCTGTTCGCGGCGGCGCCCCAGCACAGCGACGCGCGCGCCGGCCGCGGCCAAGCCGTGTGCCATCGCGCCACCCAGCACACCAGTGCCACCAGTCACGATGGCCGCCTTGCCTGCCAACGAGAACATCGCCTCAAGGGTCTGCATCATCACGCCTCGTCCGGATCCGGCTTTCCCGGCAGTGCGTCCGCCCGTGTCATGCCACTATACCACGGGAGCGGAGCAACGCGCC
>CAIQIY010000239.1 GCA_903871975.1 uncultured Chloroflexota bacterium
GCCGAAGCCCTGGGCGCGCAGGTAGTCGAACAGGCTGAAGAGTTCGCAGGCCTCGCGGAACCGCTCTTCGGCGGGATTGTCGTGCTGCAGGAAGGTCGGTGGTGCAACGGGCATCGCAGAGACATTCATCGGGCGACCTCCTGCGCGGTGCTGCCCAGCGCCGCGATCACCGCCGCAGTCACGGCACCAGTCGTCGCCGTACCACCCAGGTCGGGGGTCAGCGGCCCATGGTCACGTACCCACGCCAGTGCCTGCTCGATCTGCCGAGCCGCGGTGGCCAGCGCCGGCACTGCCGCGTGCTGCTGCGCCAGGTGGGCCAGCATCCATGCGGCACAGCCGATCGCCGCCAGCGGATTGGCCCGGTCGCGGCCGGCGATATCGGGCGCCGCGCCATGCACGGGTTCGAAGAGCGCATGGCGGGCGCCAAGGTTGGCCGACCGCGCCATGCCGAGCCCGCCCGCGTGGAAGCAGGCGACGTCGGACAGGATGTCACCGAACAGGTTGGTGGTCACCAGCACGTCGAACCGTTCCGGATGCGCGACCAACTGCAGCGCTGCGGTATCGACGAGCAGTTCGTCGACGAGCACATCGGGATAGTCGGCCGCAACCTGCAGCGCCGTCTGGCGGAACAGGCCGCACGTGGCCCGCAGGATATTGGCTTTGTGGACGATGGTGACGCGCGGCTGTGGTCGCTCACGCTGCTGCGCCAGGCGGAACGCGACGTGGGCGATGTGCGCGCTGGCTTGGCGCGTGATGACGCGCTCGGCGATGGCGGTCGCACCGTCGTCGCTGATGTGCTCGCGGCCAGAATAGAGCCCCTCGGTGTTTTCGCGCACCACGACGAGATCGGCGCTGACCGAATGCACGGGCCGCAGGTTGGCGCCGAGGCCCAGACGCTGGCGTAGTTCGACGATGGGGCTGCGATAGCCGGCGACTGGTGCACTCGGCGAGGCGACCGCACCGAACAAGATCGCCGATGCCGTGTGGGCGGCCGCCAACGTGTCTGCGGGCAGCGCCACGCCCCCCCGCACGAACGCATCCCAGCCAGCTGGCGCTTCGTGCAATCGCAGCGGCGCGGCCGTCGCCTGCACGACCGCCCGGGCTGCCGCGACGACCTCCGGGCCGATGCCGTCACCCGGGATCACGAGGACGTCGATCATGACGCTGGCTGCCCCGGGAAGCGGCCATGGCGTCGCACGTACGCCACGATTCCGCCGGCATCCCATACGTCACGGACGAAGTCTGGCGGCGCCGGCAGCGTGATCAGCCCAGCGCTCGTGCGCAGCTCGCCGGTGGCGATGTCGAGCGTCGCGGTGGTGCCGTCGACGACTGCGGCCGGTAGGTCGGCCTCGAAGAGCGGAATACCCAGGTTCAGCGCGTTGCGGTAGAAGATCCGTGCAAACAGTGGCGCGATGATTGCGCCGATGCCAACCAGCTTGAGTGCCAGTGGTGCGTACTCGCGTGATGAACCGCAGCCGAAGTTGGCGCCAGCCACGATCAGGTCACCGGGTTGGACGGTCGTCGCAAATTCGGGCCGCGCTTCGATGAAGGGATAGTTGCGCAACGTCGACTCGTCCTTGAGCATGTAGGGCGCGTAGCGCCCCGGGACGATCTGGTCGGTATTGATGTTCGGGCCGAATCGCCAGATGCGGGCCATGGATTCACCCCACGTGCCGGCGCCAGTGGCGCCAGGCGATCACACGACAACAGCGTTCCCTGGCGCCGTCACGCCAGTACGTCGGCAGGATGCGCAATGTATCCGGCGAGTGCAGTCGCAGCAGCAACCTCGGGCGATCCGAGATAGATCCGGGCATCGGGTGCACCCATGCGACCGCGGAAGTTCCGATTGCCGGTGAACAGGCAGACCTCGCCCGGTGCCAGGACGCCCATGTGACGGCCGATGCATGCGCCGCATCCCGGGGTACCGATGGTGGCACCGGCATCCAACAACGTGCTCAGCGTGCCGTCGGCGGTGGCGCGCCGCAGGGCCTCGGCCGAGGCAGGTACGACCAGCAGGCGCACTCCCGGCGCGATCCGTCGGCCACGCAGCACGTGTGCCGCCGCGGCGAGGTGCTCGTGATGGCCATTGGTGCAGGTGCCCAGATACACGACATCGACTGCGACGCGACCGAGCTCGTGCAGATCGACCACGTGATCGACCTGGTGTGGCACGCTGATCTGTGGGCCGAGACGCGCCAGATCCACAGTGACCGTCTGTGCATAGGTCGCGGCTGGATCGACGGTCAGCCAGTCGGGTACCTGGATTCCACGCGCCTCGGCGTGTGCCTGCCAACCAGGCCCGGCGGCAGGAACCAGGCCCGCCTTGGCGCCGACCTCGATCGAAAGCGTCGCGAGCGTCATCCGCTCGGCGATGCTCAGCGCGCCGAGGCCATGCCATTCCACCGCGCGGTACGTCGCGCCGTCGGCACCGATGCGCCGCGCGACCGCGAGCCCGAGATCCTTGGCGCTCACCCCCGCCGCCAGCTGGCCAAGCGCCACGACACGCACGGTCTCGGGGACACGCAACCAGGTGCGACCGGTCGCCAGCGTCAAGGCCATGTCGGTGGTGCCCATACCGGTGCCGAATGCCGCGACTGCACCGTAGCCGGTGCTGTGCGAATCGCTGCCGACAATCACCATGCCCGGTCGCGCCAGGCCGTGCTCGACCAGAACGGGATGCGAGATGCCCTGGCCGACATCGAAGAAGTGCCGAATCCCCTCGCGCCGGACCCATGCGCGCAAATTGGCCTGGTGTTCGGCAGTCTGTACCGTCGCCGCCGGTGCGACGTGATCGATTACGACGGCGATGCGCGTTGCATCCCAGACCCGCTCGGCCCCAATCTCGTGATGCAGGACCTTGATGATGCTCGGCGAGATGCTGTCGTGCATCATCGCCAGATCGACGTCGACGACGATCAGTTCGCCGGCACGGACCATCCGGCCGGCAGCGTGGCTCAGGATCTGTTCTGCCAGTGTCTGCCCCATGTGACCTCCTGCTGCACAATGCAAAAAAGCCCGCCCCACCATCCGGTGGAGCGGGCCTGCCCTGCGCGATGTGGGACAAGCGAGCCTACCCAGACGGTGTGTCCGGCTTGGTGCTGCGCTTATCCTGCTTCACAACCAACGTGGTCATCGCTGCCTCATCTCTGTGACCGCCGCGTTATACCATGCATCGACGTCGCTGTCAATGCCGGCGCACCAGCACGACGAGCGAGCGCCCGGCGACGATGATGTCCGGCGTGTGCAGCCGCGGCGCGTTGTGCACCTCGACGATGTCGTCCGGTGTACTGGCAGCCGTGGTGATGACACACTGCCATTCGCTGGCCTGGCCGACCTGGACGGTGAATTGCGCGTCGTCGGCGCCACCGTTGATCATGACGTACAGATCATCGTCATCCAGCGCCCGACCATCGAGATAGTACGCCAGCACCGCTGCCTCCGAGCCCAGATCGAGCCTGGCCCCCTGCCCAAACCACTGCACATCGCTGCGCCAGAACCGGCTGCGTGCGATCGAGGGATGCGCCCGCCGAAAGGCGATCATCATGCGAAAGAAACGATGGACGTCGCGGTTGCGCTCCATCGCCGACCAATCGATCCAGGTGAGTTCGTTGTCCTGGTTGTAGGGGTTGTTGTTGCCCTGCTGCGTCTGCATGAATTCGTCGCCGGCGACGATCAATGGGACACCGTTGGCCAGCATCAACAGCGCGCAGAAGTTACGAATCTGGCGGCGGCGTAGTGTGAGTACCTGTTCCGGTGCGCCAGTGTCGCCTTCCCAGCCACAGTTCCAGCTACGGTTGTCGTTGCTGCCGTCGGCGTTGTGTTCGCCGTTGACATGGTTGCGCTTGTGATTGTATGACACCAGATCATACAGACAAAAGCCATCATGCGCCGTAATGAAGTTGACGCTCTGATATGGTCGATATGCATCTTCAAGTGTATCAGGGAACAAATCATCGCTACCATACAGGCGGCGCATCAATTGCGGCACCAGTCCGCGATCGCCCCGCACAAACGACCGCACATCATCGCGGAATTGCCCATTCCACTGGAGCCACGTCTGGCCGGGGAACCCCCGCCCGAGCTGATAGCTGGCGATATCCCAGGCCTCGGCGACCAGCCGAACATCACTGTTGTGACCAAACAAGCTGATCTCGGCGATCAGCGAAGGATTGTTCTGGTTGATGGTGCCATCGCTCTCACGGGTGAAGATCGACGCGAGATCGAAGCGAAAGCCATCAACGCCCATAGTACCAGCCCAGAAGCGCAGGCTATCGAGGATCATGCCGCGGACGGCAGCATGTCCGGTGCGCAGCGTGTTGCCGGTTCCGGTGTCATTCACATACGTCACACCATCGCTGCCGAGCAGGTAGTAGCTGCGGTTGTCGATCCCACGGAAGCTATAGGTCGGTCCGCCGGCACCACCCTCGCTCGTATGGTTATACACCACATCGAGCCAGACCTCGATATCAGCCGCGTGAAACGCGGTGACCATGCGATGAAACTCTTCGAGCGGATCACCGGCAGCATATTGGCGATGGGGCGAGAAGAAATTGAGCGTCATATAGCCCCAATAGCTTCCCTCCTGTGGGTCGGCTTGGTGCACCGGCAATAATTCGACGATCGTCACGCCCAGATCGCGGAGGTATGGAATCTTCTCGATCAGGCCGGCGAACGTGCCGCGATGCTCGGGAGTGACGCCCGAGTTGGCGCGCATGGTGAAGCCACGGACGTGCAGTTCATAGATGACTGCGTCGGCAGTGTGGCGTGGGCGCCGCCCGCTGGGGCGCAGCAGCGTCTGACGGGGTGTCGGCAGCACGCCAAGTGGCGCACGGCCATCGGTTGCGCCGCGGCGCGCGCAGGCCTGTCGGCTGTAGTCAGGCGGGAAGTAGACCTCGGGAGCATATGGATCGAGCAGGATTTTTTGCGGATCGAAGTGGTGACCCGCAGCAGGATCGTCGGGCCCGGCGATGCGATATGCATAATAGCACGCGTCGTGCACCGTCGCTCCCGCGACCCAGCAGTGCCACACTCGGCCGGTCTTGTTGGCCAGGCGATCAAACTCCACCTGATGGATCGGCTGTACGGGGTCGTCAGCCGCATACAGCAGGAGCGTCACGCCGGTCGCGTGGCGCGAATACAGTGCGAAATTGAACGCCTGATACTCGGCGACCCAAGTCACGCCGAGTGGCGATGGTGCGCCCTCGCGGCGCTCCCAGGCCTCAACAGTACGCAACAGGCCATGGCGATGATGCATCGGTGCTCCATTCCAGGCCGCCGGCGTGTCAGTGCCCGACAGCCATCACCTCGCTTGTCAGTGTGATGCTCGCGCGAGCACCGCGCGGGCGCCCGGCGCCAGCAGTACGCTGCCCTCTGCCGTCACCAGCTCGAGTGGCTGCACGCCGGCGACATGGCTGATCGCGATCGATTCGCGTGACACATCGATGTCGAGCACCTGTGCGGCGATCGGAACCCCACGGACCACCAGCTCGGCGAGCTGCGGCGGAAGTGCCGGCTGTACCGTGACACGCCCGCGATGGGCCTCGGGTGACAATCCCAGCATGCCCGCGACGATCCCCTGCAGATACAGAGCAGCGCTCCATAACTGCACGAAGCATAATCCCTCGGGGATGAGTTCCTTGAACATGCCCGGCGCGCCATGCCGGGCGGTGCTGGCGATGGCCTGCAACAACCGTAGCCCCAACGCTGTGCGCCCATGACGAAACGCCGCCAGCGCCAGCAGGCCAGTCGGCAGCGTCCAGACCTGTAGGTCTTCATTGCGTGTGTGCACCAGTCCCGCCGGCACCAGCCAGTCGCGCTCGATGCGCGCAAAGGCACGAGCGGCATGGTCGGCCGGCGCCAGGCCCAATTGCAGTGGCAGCGCTACCGTCCAGTGGCCAGCCAGCGTGACACGGCCATCGAGCTGCATCGAGTCGCCGTAGCATGCCTCGGCATCGAGCCACCAGTCATGGTCGAACGCCGCACGCATCCGCTCGGCCGTCGCACGGTAGTCGGCATCGGGCTCGCCCAGTGCTGCCGCCAGTTCGGCCAGTGCCGCATATCCGGCAACTGCGTAGCAGGCACTGTCGAGCTTGCGGGTACCCATGCCGAGACGCTCGACCATGCCATCGCCGTGTGGATACCCGGCTGGATCCGACCAGGCGGCGAGCATGGCACACATGCCTTCGCGACACACCGGAAACAAGCGCCGCGCCAGCGCGAGATCGCCGGTCCAGCACAGATACTCCCATACCGCGATCGTGAACTGCGGCGTCTCCTGGATGTTGCCGCCATGGAATACCCGACCGTTGGTGGTGAGCTCGTGGGGGACGCGACCGCAGGCGCGCCCGGCATGGCTGCCGAGGCGTTCCAGCGCACTGCGCAGCGCTTCGGCAGCACCGCCGACGACGGCACCGACGACCGAGTAGGTGGTATCGCAGCCGAACAGCTGGGGGTACTCGGGCAGGCCAGCCAGCAGGTACGCGCCCAGGTCGGGGTAGTCGGCGCCGAGATGCACCAGGTTGGCACGGGCCAGTGCGACATCCCGCGCCAGCGCAGCTGGTGCCGCCACGCGCAGGCCTCGTTCGTAGCACCCGGCGTACTCGGCTGTGCGCGCCGCCAGCAGGGCGGCGGGATCGGCGAGCGCCTGGCGCAGCGCTGCAACCGCCGCCGTGGCACCTTCGGTCGTCGCCGCCAGCGCGAAGGCGAGCGTCACCGTGGCTCCGGGCAGCACGGTGATGGCGCAGCGCAGCGTGAGTTCGGGCCCGGCGCCATGCACCAGCGTGCCGGGGTGATCGGCGCCGAGCGCGACGCCGCGCTCGGGTGTATCGCGATCGCAGATGACTGCCACACCATCATGGTGCTGTAGTTCGGGCGCGCCAGGGCGCAGGCCGCTGAACCATGCGCCTTCGAATGCGATGCGGCACGACAGTTCGATCGCGCCATGCCACGGCTGCGCGCCATCGTTGTGGAGGCGCATCCGCGACAGCCACGTCGCCGCTGTGGGCGCGAGCGCATCGCTGCGCTCGAACGCCAGCTGGTCGCATCGGCCACGCCAGCGTACCAGTGCCAGTGCCTCTTCGACCGCGACATCGGTGAGTGTCACCGGTGTACCATCGGCGTCACATACGCCGATGACCGGCGCGTCGGCAACACGGTACGGATGCACCCACCAGCCGCCCATTCGCCCGGGCAGGTGCGCATCACCAATCGGCCGCCTCGTGCCATCGACATGGCCCAGCAGATAGCCATGTCGGTTGGTCAGCGCATATGGCGCCGCCGCCAGATCGGCCGCCAACGTGGCGCCCTGCCACGGGCCATACGCCAACCCACGACTCACGAGGTGCATTGGCCCGGCGCTCATCGCAGCGTCTGTCGCTGAAATTGGCGCTGTGCGATGCCGATGGCACGATCGAACGCGCCGGCCGGCCGTTCGATCACGCGCCCGTGCCCCGGCGCAATGCGCGCCGGCCGCAACGCCGCCAGCCGTCGTGCACTCACCAGCGCGCTCGGGCGATCCCAGGTGAACCACGCCGACACCGGCATCGTCCAGCGGAATGTTCCGGCGACCCCCAGCCCGCCGAGGCCGAGAGTGTACAGTGCGTCGCCGGCGATCAGCGTGTTGTTCCGCAGATCGAAGAACGACATGTGCCCCGGTGTGTGCCCCGGTGTCGCCACCGCCTTGAGTGACCCGATCGTCTCGCCATCCCGCAGCAGGATCGTCGGTGTCACCGATGAACTTCGCCCGATGCCTGGGATCGGCCGATCGGGCTCGTTGGGGTCGAGGCTGCCGTCGCCGGCCAGCAGTCGCGCTTCGCGCATGCCGATGGCGATCGGCACATCGGGCAACAACGCGTGCAGCTCGGCGAGCCCGCCGATGTGGTCCCAGTGCGCATGCGTCAGAACGATGCGGGTGATCTCGCTGCCGGCTGCCCGCGCCGCCGCGATGAGCCGTACGCCCGAGCCGGCCGTACACGTGTCGACGAGCGTCATTCCGTCGGACTCACGCACCAGGTAACAGTTGAACATACGCAATCGTGAACAGCGGATGAGCCGATCACCGACTTGCTGGATCTGCATGGCGCTCCCCGAAAGCAAAGCCAGAACGTGCCACCTGCGACAACCGATGCTACCCTGCCGGGCGGCTGCGATGGCGCGCCTATTGTACAACGCGCGCGTCGCAATCGTGTCGGATTTGGCTGATTGCGGCCCGGGATTGCGCTTCACCATGCCTGTAGTGTCCGGGTCATCGGCACCGACGTGCATGCCGGTACGTCGTTGGTCGCAGATGGGGCGCTCGGCTTGCCGTGAGCGTTGCTGCCATGATCAGGTCAGTCGGTTGCTCACGCTGGCTGCATGCTGCATCGGTGTTGGTGACGCATTCCCTGCGGTGCGCGCGAGTCAGCCCACCGTGCGCTGCCGCTGTCTTCACCTCCTTGTCGCGCCACGGCATCCCGGCTCCTACACCGCGCAGGGGCGGTGGCCATCGGCGTGGCAGCCCTGCGAATCAGCACGGCGTGGGAGTGCGTCGGGGGCGAGGGCGTGATGCTGTTCGGTGCGGTGTCACACAACGCAGATCCGGCTGTACTTTCGCAAGCATTGTGTTGACAAACGACGATGATCTGCGTAGACTCAGTATCGTGGGGGCTAAGGCTGCGCGGCACATAGCACGTCGCGCCGCAGCATCCTGGCGGGCCCGCATCATGTGCAATGCATGCCATCGCACATGGTCGCGCCCAAGCCGGCAGCGCACCGTCGATGCAGTCGCTCCACGGCGACCCACGCTGAATCAGCAAAGGAGCACCGATCATGTTCGGCAGAGAACCGCAGGCCACCATCGTCGTCGGTGCCCTGCTGATCGTCGTCAGCCTTCTGAGCAGCGCGCTGAGTGGATTTGCCAGCGTCACAGCCTTCATTCCGGCGATCATCGGGGGAGTGTTGCTGGCCCTCGGTTGGCTCGCGCTTGCGCCAGCGCGCACACGTACCATGATGCATGCCGCCGCAGCGCTGGCATTGCTGGGTATGCTTGGTTCGCTCAACGTGCTGCCGGCGCTGCTCGAGCTCGCCAGCGGCGGCAGCGGTGGGACGATGATCTCGATCGTAGCGCGCAGCGCCACGTTGTTGCTGTGCGGTGGGCTGCTGGGGATCTGCATCGCGTCGTTCGTCCGCGCGCGGCGCACGCGGTCGGGCGGTTGAACCAGCCACGCACCCGGTGCTGCCCGACGTATTGTCGGGGGCATCGGGTGCGCGCCGTGTCGGCACACGGCCCGGCGGGGTTGCCGGGCCCCCATCCCCAGGCCAGCGTCGCTCGTGTACCACAGCCGGGCGCGTGCAGCATCGGGTGGCGCCCCGGGCAACGCAGCGCACATCACCGTTCGGTGCGGCGGAACGGTCCATCGCGCGCCTCAAGGAACGCGCGCATATCGCCTTGCTGCATCAGGCCGAACAGATAGTCCTTCTCGGGGATGCCCACGGATCCCAGCACCAGCGTGTCATTGGCCTTGTGCTGGTACTGTGCGTTCGAGAAGCCCATCGCTTCGTACGTGCGACGAATGCTGTCTTTGGTCATGCGCACCGCATATGGTGGTACCAGCGCGATGCGCTGTGCCATCGCCAGCGCGGCGTCGCGCAGTGAGTCGTGGGGGACCACACGAGCGATCATGCCCAGCTCACGTGCTTCGGCGGCAGTGATGGTATCGCCAGAGTAGTACAGATAATGGATCATCTTGGGATTGGCGTTGAACCACGGCAGCAGCAGCAGGGGCGAGAGCGCACCATGGCGAATCTCCGGCTCACCGAACCGCGCCCGATCCGAGGCAATGGTGATGTCGCAGATCATCGCCAGGTTTGATCCGGCGGCGACCGCATAGCCATTGACTGCAGCGATCGCCGGGATGCGCAGCTGCCAGATCTTCATGATCACCCGGAAGTTATAGTCGACTGCGCTCGTGACATCGGGCGTGGCGTAGGGCATCTCGAGGCCATCGAGATCGAAGCCGACCGAGAAGGCCCGATCGCCGGCGCCGATCAACACCAGGCAACGAATCGCATCGTCAGTGTTGATCTCATCGAGCAGCCGATCGAGCTGCTGCATCATCGCTGGCGTGAGCGCATTGAGTTTGTCTGGTCGATTGAATGTGATGATCCCTACATGGCCATCGCGCTCATAGAGCAACGGTTCAGACATGATCTCCCTCCTTCACGCGACGAATTCGGTCTGCATGTGGCCCGCGTGCGCACATCGCGGTATGCCGGGCTGTGCCGAGGACCAATTGCCCCACAGCGATCACATCGTCGGCTTGTTGGCCAGCGTGCCGGCCTGCTCGCTCTTGCGACGCAGATGCTCCCCTGCAGCAACCGGCGCATAGCGCGGCGGATTGGCAGCGTCCTGGCACGTCGGCAGGCACTCGATCATCGTGTCATCGTTGGGGGTATGGAAGAACACGATCGACTGACGGCGCGTTCCCCCTGTCACATCGCGTGGCGGGTTGACCACCCGATGCAGCGTCGAGATCCAGCGGTCGTTGGTCCAGTACTGCATGGCATCGCCGATGTTGATCACATACGAACCGGGCACCGTACGCACATCAAGCCATGCACCACTGCGATCGAGCACCTGCAGGCCGCCCGGCACATTCTCGGGCCGCAGGATCGTGATCGTGCCGTAGTCGGTGTGCTCGCCCGCACGCAACTGGCCGGGCTCCGGCGCCTCGGGCTGATCCGGGTAATTGATCACGCGCAGGAACGCCAGCGGCCGATCGATCTTGTCGGCGAAGTAGTCCTCCGGCAACGCCAGCGCCAGCGCAAAGATGCGCATGATCGTCCCGGCCAGATCGTTGACGGCGGTGAAGTAGCGCACATAGACATCGCGGAGCGCAGCCGGCTCGCGCGGCCAGCGATCGTGGGCGAAATCAGTCCCCGTATTCAGCGACTCCTTCAGGTCGCCGGGAGTGCGTTTGCCGAGGCTGGCGGCCAGCGCCTCGACCTGCAGCGGCACATAGCCGACGCCGGTACGATTCACGCGCACGTCGAGCTTCTGCTCCATCGGCAGATCGAAGAAACTCCGCGAGATCTGTGCCATCTCGGCGATGAGCTCTTCCGAGATGCCATGACCGACGATGGTGAAGAAGCCAATCTGCTCGCAGGCCGCGCCAACCTGACGGGCGACCGCCTGCCGATCTGCCGCGGTACCGGTGCGAAATGGCGTGAGATCGATGATCGGAACGACACCAGTAGTCATGATCGTGTCTCCTCACGACGCCGAGGTGGCATCGGGTGCGCGTTCGGCGTCGCTGCGAATCAGTGCGACACACCCGAGAAGGCCGATGAGCAGGGCAGCGCCCGTCAGGCCGTTGGCAGCAAATCCGGCGCGGCTCCAGATCGGCTCGCTCAGCTGCGACCCGATGACGCTGCCCAGGCCAGTCATGGTGATCACGAGCGCCAGCACCGTTCCACGCGCGCGCGGCACAATCTCCGACACCAACGGGAACATGGCGACGATGCCGATCTCCTGCAGGAAGAAGTAGAGCGCATAGCTGACGATGAACCACTCCCAGTGGCCGGCGGTCAGCGGGATCAACGCCACCATCACCGCCGTACCGCCGAAGCCGACGACGATGGTGCGCCGCTTGCCGATCCGGTCGGCGAACGCAGCCACCACCAGCGCGCCCAGCAATTCGGCAGCCCCGGCGATGCCGAACAGCCAACCGAGCGTCGCCTCGTCGGCGACGAAGACTGACTGCACCCAGGCGCTCTGGACTACGACGACGGTGTTGTACGAGGCGAAGGCGCACAGGGCCATGCCACACGCGGCCAGAACCACCGGTCGCCGTAGCACCGCCCAGTCGAGTGGCTCGGTGGGTGTGCTGCGTGCGCCGGGTGGAGCCGCCGGCAGGGTGCTGCCGACCAGCAGCGCCGCTGCGATGCCGAGGCCGGCGAGGAGCCAGAATGCCCCGCTGACCGCCTGCTGCTGTTGTACCAGCAGCATCAGCGGCGCGACCCCGATCATCGCGGCGAGCGCCCACGAGGTCTCGAGGATGCCGAGCGCCTGGGCGCGCCGGGCATAGCGTGTGCGCCCGCTGATGTATCCCTGCGCCGCCGGCTGGTACAGGGCGATCGCCAGGCCGATCAAGGCATAGCCGACCAGAAACGCCTCGAGCGTCGTCGAGAGCGCACAACCGACGACGCCGACACAGAATATCGCCACACCCGCCAACATCGTCGTTCGTGCACCGCGCGTGTCGGCCAGATAGCCGCCCAGCGGGCTGAGCATCGACGTCGCCAGCTGCACCGTCACGATCAGGCTCACCGTCCGCAGGTCGACAGACAACTGCTGGGCGAGGAACGGCTGCAGCGGGTACATCAGGCGAATGGCAGCGATCAGCGCCAGCCGCGCACTGGTGATGACGGCCAGTTGTGCTGCCGTCAGCGTGTCGTCGCCCGGGGCGGTCGCAGCCGGACTCACAGATACGCCGCGCGCCAGTCGGCATCCTGCGCCAGCAGCGCGATGACGACCAGTACGCGCGTCAGCGCGACGAGGTCGCTCATCTGGGCGCGTGGTGTCTGGTCGAAGTGCGAAAAGGCATTGGGGTACCCGATGATGCTGATGTTCGGCGTGAACTGCATCGCCGAGATGTCGTCGCTGCGCCCGACGTAGCCGGTACCCTCGCGCAATGCGACACCATGCGGTGCGGCCAGCGCGGCGAGATCACGGGCGAAGACCAGCAGCTGCGGCGGTACGACGGCTCCCCGCGCCTGGCTCGAAAACCCGACAAATGAAGCCCCCAGGCCGAAGCCACCTGTGGTGCCACGCTTCAACGCAGCTTCCTGGTCGTGGCCATCGCTCACGACGACGTAGTCGGGCAGCTCGTCGGAGGGTGTGCGGTGCAGCAATCGGTTTGCGGCGCGCGAGAATCCTTGATTGCCGCGGTCGACCGGTCCTTCCTCTTCGTCGTTGATCAGCCCAAGCACGTCGGCGCCGAGCCGCGAGAGCACCATGGTCGCCAGCAGCACGGCCGCCGAACCGGCCTGGTTGTCGAGGAATCCGGTCACCCGGTCGTCGTCGCGATTCCAGCTGGCGGCCAGATGGTGCACGACGCGCGTGCACAGCGGGAGCCCGGCGTCGTCGCACTCGAAGCGTACCGACCCTCCATCCTCGAGTGTGACCATCTCGCCGGCGATCAGCCGCCCGAGCGGTCCTTCACCGGTTGGCTCGGTCAGCGCCATCGCAGCGCGGCGCCCAGGCGTCACGCGGTGCATGCAGAATGGCGTCAGCGGGTATCCGCTGCCATCCCATGGTCCGGTCAGGTAACTGCAGATGTCGGCGTGCGCCGAGAGCCAGATCTTCGGCGTGCCGTGGCCCGCCCGGACGGTGATCGAACCCGAACGCCGTGCGTTGGTGTCGACCGTCAGCCGGGCCGCGTCGCCGACGCCTTCGGCGACTAGCTGCCTGATCAGTGGCCCTTGCACCCGGCTGACCGTCAACGTCGGCGAGTAGTTGTCGGAGAGCCGCTGGTAGATGTCGAAGTAGCGCTCGCCGGTGATGAGCTCCCCGAGGAGTCCAGGCGCTCCAGGGTAGCGCTCCAGCATGCGCTCGAAGTGCGGCGTCAGACGATTCATCGGTGTTCCTTCTTCGTAATCGATTACGCGAACCTGTTCTGGCCGGGCGGCACGGCGAATCAGCCGAGCGAACGCTGATGATCCGCCATGTGCTGCAGGATCGTCTCGATCGGCGCCATGATCACCCGTTCGGGGGAGACCTGTGGTTCGATGATCCGACACCCCCAGGCTTCGAGGCGCCGACGTGATTCGCCCGTCTGCGGATGCCGCCACAGCGCCGGATTCATCGATGGGGCGATGAACGTTGGCAAGCCGGCGCCGATGGCGTCTGCCACCATCGCCGTCACCAGCGTATCGGCGATCCCATTGCCGAGCTTGTTGAAGGTGTTGAAGGTGCACGGGGCTACCAACATCGAACCAAAGGGGAAGATATCGAGGGGATGCAGCTTGTATCCCCGAATCCAGTGACACCCGGGCCGGTCGAGCAGTTCGGCGACCGGCACCACCATCTCGAGGTTGGGCGTGCCGACAGTGTACACCCGCCAGCCCTGGGCGACCAGCCCGTCGAGCAGTGGCGCGACCGTACGGGACACCCCCGCACCGGTGACATAAACGAACAGACTGTGCTCCATCGCTCCTCCTGGTCGCGCGCGTCGTCGTCGCGCATGCGGCGATTATAGGACTTTCCCGCCAGAACGCAACCATGCGCGCGTGCAGCAGTCGGGGGCGGGCACCGCGGCGCATGTCCTGCCGCCGCACGGGCGTGGGGCGGGCATGGTGCCGGCGCGGCCACTGGCCGGCACTCCGGGGCGCTCACCGCACGGCGACACCGCCGTCCGCTGGTGGCGCGTGCGATTGACTCCGCCGCAGCCCTGGGCTAGAATGCCGCGGCGGCACACGCAGGAGGGGTGATGAGCGGGAGCGATCGATCGAGGCAGGCGCCGGCGCGTGGCATCGCGCTGGTGCGCGCCCTGATACGGACGATGCGGCCGAAGCAATGGATCAAGAACAGCTTCGTCTTCGCTGCGATCGCGTTCTCCGAAGGGCGGCTCTGGACGCAGCCCGAATCCATCATGTTGGCGTGTGGTGCGTTCGCGGTCTTCTCGCTGGCGGCGAGCGCGATCTACCTGATCAACGACCTGGCCGATGTCGAGAAGGACCGGGCGCATCCGCACAAACGCCACCGACCGCTGGCATCGGGCGAGCTGCCAGGCCACGTGGCCGGCGTGGCGTCCGTGCTCTTGTTGGTGGTCGCACTCATCGGTGCTGCGCTGTTGGACAGCCGCGAGGGCTTCGATCCCGGATTGCTGATCGTGATCGCGATCTATCTGTTGGTGCAGGGGTTGCTCTACACCTACTGGTTGAAACATCTGGTCATCCTTGATGTCTTCACCATCGCCGCCGGGTTCGTGCTGCGGGCCATCGCCGGGGCGGTCGTCCTCGACATCGGCATCACGCCATGGCTCTTGATCTGCATGGGCTCGCTGGCCCTGTTCCTCGGCCTGGGCAAGCGGCGCGCCGAGCTGGTTCTGCTCGAGGGCAGTGCCGGCAGCCACCGCAAGATCCTCGACGAGTACTCGCTGCCGATGCTCGACCAAATGCTCTCGCTCGTGACGGCGCTGACGCTGATGGCGTACACGCTGTTCACCTTCAGCGCCACGACGCTGCCGCGCGAGCCGTATCCGGTGATGCTGACCACCGTGCCATTCGTCGTCTACGCGATCTTCCGCTACCTGTACCTGATCCATCATCGTGGTGGTGGCGGCAGCCCCGAAGAGCTGGTGCTGCGCGATCGGCCGCTGGCGCTGTCGATCCTGTTGTATGGCGCGGTCGTGCTGACGGTATTTGCGCTGTATCCCGCCTGACGTGCCAGCCGATGGGAGCTGCAATGCTGACGCTGATCAAACTGGGTGGCTCGGTGATCACCGACAAGCGTGGCACCGAGCAGGCCGACGACGCGACCATCGCCGCGCTGGCGGCCGAACTGGTGGCGGCGCGCGCCGCCCAGCCGACGTTGCAATTGGTTCTGGGGCATGGCAGTGGCTCGTTTGGTCATGTCTACGCGCGGCGCTTCGGTGTGCACACGGGCATCGCGGCCGATGGCGACTGGATGGGGTTTGCGCTGACGGCGGCGGCGGCACAACGGCTGAACCGCGTGGTGGTCGACGCCTTGCTCAACGCGGGGCTGCCGGCATTCTCGATCCAGCTGTCGGCGAGTGCCCGCAGCATGGGTGGGCAACTGACATCGTGGGCGGCCGAGACGGTGGACCTGGCGCTGGCGCACCGGATGCTGCCGGTGGTCTATGGCGATGTGGCGTTTGACGTGCAGCAAGGTTCGGCGATCTGCTCGACCGAGCAGATCCTGGCGTCACTGGCGCGCCGACACGCTGGCCCCTGCCGCGTCGTGCTGGTCGGCGAGGCGGGTGTATTCACCGCTGATCCGCATCGCGACCCGATGGCACGCCTGATCCCCCGCATCGATCGCCACTCGATCACGGCGGTGCTGGCCGGCGCTGGGGCTTCGCACGGCGTCGATGTGACCGGTGGCATGCGCGGCAAGCTCGAGGCGATGTGGTCGCTGGTGTCGAGCCTGCCGGATCTGACGGTGCGGCTCATCGGGCCGCAGCCGGGCGTGTTGCGCGATGTGCTGCTCGATGATCGTGCCGGGCATGGCACGACGATCTGCCGGGAGTTTTGCGATGCATGATGTCGCCGGGCCGCGCTTCGGCTGGCGCGCGGCGCTGGTGTGTGGCGTATTGGCCGGCATGCTGGCCGGCCTCGCGGCGCTCATCGCGGTGCCGGACCCGGTGAGCGATGTGGCCGACGGTGATCGTACGCTGGTCGGCTTCTACGACGCCGAACACCAATCTGGCACGACCTACCGCTGGTCGACGCCCGAGGCGGCCCTGGTATGGTACGGCTTCGACGGCCGGCCGGCACTGCTGGAGCTGCGGTTGGTGTCGCAACGCCCAGCTGATGCCGCACCACCGGAGTTGCGCCTGGTCGACGCCGATCGCGGCATCGGGCCGTTCCGGCTCACCGATCAGTGGCGACGCTACCACGTGCTGGTCCCTACACGTGCGGTCGACGAGACGGGGCTGGCCTTGCAGATCGCGCCGTTTGCGGTGCCTGGCGATGCGCGTGTGTTGGGGCTGGCGCTGAGCGCGGCGCGTGCGCGCGCGCTGGGCCCGGTGCCGGCGCAGGGGCTGCGCGTGCTGTTCCTCGCGACGTTGCCGCTGCTGGTGGGCCTGTTGCTGTGGCGATGTGCCGTACCGCGCCGGGTCGGCATCGGGGTGAGCATTGCCGTAGTGCTGCTGAGCGCCGGATTGGCGTGGTGGCCGGCGCAGGGCGGGTTGTGGCTGCCGACGCTGGGCTGGCCGTGGTGGCCGACGGTGCCACTGGTGCTGCTGGTGGGGTGGCCCCGATTGCGCCGCGGTGGCCATGCCGTCGCTGCCGTGTTGCGGCGCCATCCCACCCGCACCCGGATCGTGGCGGCACTGGCGCTGGTGCTGGCCGTGGCGTCGCTGCGCCTCGGGCTGGCGCTGGCGGCGCCGGTGCTCGCCGCTGCCGCGCTGGGCCTCGCGCTCGTGGCGCGATCATCCGCCCGTGACTCGCTCTCGGCGACCTGGCGCGATGGCGCTGTCGTCGGCGCGCTCACGCTGCTGGCGCTGGTGCTGCGCCTGCTCTGGCTCGAGACA
>CAIQIY010000240.1 GCA_903871975.1 uncultured Chloroflexota bacterium
GACATCCCGGGAACCCGTCGGGTACACTGCGGTAGTACGCCCAAGGCGTACCGGCTGGCGATCGCGCAGTCAGTAGTACCAGGGAGCACGCGCGTGATCGATTCTGTCATCGGCGCACTCACGACCATCATCGCATTCCTGGCGATGCTCGGCGTACTGGTCGTCGTCCACGAGCTCGGCCACTTTCTCACTGCCATTCGGCTCGGCGTCGCCGTCGAGGAGTTTGGTATCGGATATCCGCCGCGTGCCTTCACACTGTTCGAGCGCAAGGGCGTACGCTATACGATCAACTGGCTGCCGCTCGGCGGGTTCGTTCGGTTCGCCGGCGATGGCGACACGGTATCAGGTGTCGGCGGATTGACGCAGGCGGCGCCCTGGAAGCGCATCATCATCCTCGTCGCCGGCCCGGCGATGAACCTGGTGCTGGCAGTCGCCATCTTCAGCGGCATGTTCCTGGTCAATGGCATCCCCACCGTCCAGGATGGCGCAACCATCACCTCCGTCTACCCCGACACCCCGGCAGCCCGCGCCGAGTTTCGTGCCGGCGACCTGCTGACACAACTCGACGGTGTAGCAGTCGGGCGTGATTTCAGCGGATTCGGCGCCATCGCCCGCGAGAACCTCGGCCAGGCCATCGTCGCCGTCGTACAGCGCGACGGGCAGCTCGTGACGCTCACCGTCACACCCGGGCCATGGTCGGATGGAACAACGACGATCGAAGCGGGGTTTGGCTTCTCCTACGAACCAAACCTGACCCTGACCCCGGCAAACCCACTTGATGCCACCATCGCCGGTGTCAGGCACACCATCACGGTATTCACCTACTTCATCGGCGCCCTCGGGCAATTGTTCGGATCGCTCATCGGGGTCGCCGAGCCGCCACCCGGCGGGGTCACCGGCGTCGTCGGCATCGCGCGCGGCACCGGCGAGATCATCGAACGCGATGGCTGGTCCGGCTTCCTGCAATGGACGGCCCTGATCAGCCTGAATCTGTTTCTGGTCAATCTGTTGCCGATTCCAGCGCTCGACGGCAGCCACATCGTGTTCGCCCTGCTCGAGATGGCGCGCCGCGGGCGCAAGCTGCCTGCCGAGCGCGAAGCGATGGTCCATGCATTCGGCTTCATGGTGCTGATGGGTCTGATGGTGCTGATCACGATCTCGGATGTCGCGCAGTGGTTGAGCGGTGCGCCGGTCCTCGGCGGCTGACCGGGCGGGCGGCAATCCGCGGCGCCTGATCGGAGCGAGCGAGCTGGGCGACTACCGCTACTGTCAGCGGAGCTGGTGGTTGCGTCGCTCGGCCCGGCGCAGTCCAGCGCACCGGTCGGTGCCGGCGCGCTACGCACACGGTTCGCGACAGCACCAGCGGCACGGGGTGCGTGTCGCACTGAGCCAGTGGTTGCTCATCGGAGGTATTGTCCTGGGGCTGGCGGCACTGTGGATGCTCGGCTGGTGGTTGTGACGACGATGATGCTCATCACCCTCGCACTCGCCGCAGCTGCGGCGGGGTGTGTCGTGGCCGCGCTGCATGTGCGCCGATCCACGGGCGTGCCATGGGGTCGCATCGTGAGCGAAGATACCCGCCGGCAGCGGCCAGCCGTGGCGCTGAGCGCACCGCAGCTGGGGTTGACTGGTCGGCCGGACTATCTGCTGGAGCGTCACGACGGCACATTGGTGCCGGTTGAAGTCAAGCCTGGCCGCCGTGCACGACGGCCGTACGATTCGGACGTCCTGCAGCTCGCTGCTTATTGCGTGCTCGTCGAGGAAGCATATGGCCGGCGCCCACCCTATGGGCTGCTGCAGTACGCACGACACACGTTTCAGCTGCGCTACGATGCAGCGGTTCGGGCAGAGGTGCTCGCGACGCTCGCGGCGATGCATGCCGCACTGGATGCTGCCGACGCAGTCGACCGTGACCATGCCGACGGTGCGCGCTGTCGGGCGTGTGCGTTGGCCGGCGATTGTGAACAGGCACTGGTGTGATCATGGACGCAGCCATCCGGGCGGCACGCGATGCCGTCATCGCACAGCTGGCCATCGCACTGGAGACACCGGAGCATACGGCTGATCTGGCCGATTGGGCGCTCGCCCGATTCGATGAACTTGATCGGAGTGGCGTGCTTGTGCGCGACCCGATGCTCGCCGAGGTGCTTGATGTGCTGATGTTCGACAGCGGCATCGATGGCGTTGATGCGCCTGCATTGGCTCAATTGCTGCGCATGCTGAAGATGCCATGAAGATCCGCATACACCCCAGGTTGCGCTGCATGCATGTCGGCGATGAAGTGTATTCGCGTCGCGACCATATCTACGCTCGCGTCACCGCGATCTTTCCCGCAGCCGTGTGCGTTCACACCGTGACGCTCAGCTGGCATCACGGACCGACGCTCCACCAGACGCCACAGCTCTGGTGCGCCGAGGATATCGAGAACCTCAGCGTCTGCCGCCACTGCGGGCTCCGTGATGATCTGGTGTGCGAATACCTGACAGGCGCGCCGTTCCGGCTGTGCGGCGCCTGTCGGCGGCCGCATGACAGCCCTGCCGATGGCGCACGCCCTGGCGGAATCCACGAGCGACAGTGAGTGTGCTGCGCGCCCGTGCGCGCACCCGTCGTGCCCACGATGGCGATGAGCCGAATGGTTCCACGCCATCGTCCGGCGCACCCGGGCTTCGTGCTGTTGCCGCGCTGTGCCGTGCGATCAGGGGTCGTGATTGATGATCGGCCGAATGAATGGCCCGATGAAACCCTCGCCCCACAGTTCGTCGAGTGGCCGGCCTTCGACGAGGATCGTGACTCCCTGGATGCTCGGAAAGCTGGTGAGCGATTCGACCAGCACGCGCACCGCCGCTGCCCGATCTGGCGCATCACCGAACGCCGATGACAGATTGACCCTCGCGATCGCCGATTCGATGACGACGTCGCGCAGGACCGTGTTCGACGGTAGTGTCTGTCGCACGGCTGATGCATCGCCGGGGATTCCGGCGAGCAGCGCCTCGATCGTCGCTGCTGCAGGCTGACGTGTCTTCGGTACCAGGCAGGTGAACCGAATGGTATGGGTGCCGTCGATCGATACGGCATACAATGGCAGAAAGGTCGTGACGGTCACGTCGTTGGGGACACCAGCAGGATTGATCGGATTCAGCAACGGCCGTGCACGCGCCGCAACCGATGCGACGCCATTGATCCGCAGCTCGACCTGCGCGATGGGCACGATATGGGTGAGCGTCAACACGATTGCATCGTACCCGCGTGATGGATCACCCAGCCACGGCTCGCGATCGAGGTCGACGACAGCGGTATCGGCGTCGATGGTGATCGCATTGATGCGAACCTCCGGGTTGAGCACCGGCTGGAGTTGACTGCGCGGTCCGTTGATCAACTCGCGCAACGCGGCCTCGGCGAGGCTGCGGTCGCTCGGTGGTACCATGCGCTGCACGGGCGTCAACCATGTGCCGGTGATGTCCTGGAAATACAGCCACACCAGCGTCGGAACACTGACACTTGCGCTGGCGGGTGGCGTCGCGCTGGCGGGTGGCGTCGCGCTGGCGGGTGGCGTCGCGCTGGCGGGTGGCGTCGCGCTGGCGGGTGGTGTCGCGCTGGCGGGTGGTGTCGCGCTGGCGGGTGGTGTCGCGCTGGCGGGTGGCGTCGCGCTGGCGAGTGGTGTCGCGCTGGCGGGTGGTGTCGCGCTGGCGGGTGGTGTCGCGCTGGCGAGTGGTGTCGCGCTGGCGGCAATTTCCAGTGATCGGGTCATGCCGGGCTGCACCACCGGCTCGATCAGCGAAGAGGGCGACGGCAGCGCATCGCTGCCCGTACCATCGACCTGTGCCGGATCGACAGCCATCGCGGTGTCATCGATCGCAAACGGCGCCAGTGGCGCCACCGGATCGAGCGGCGTCGCCGGCACGAGCACGGGCAGCGGCGTTGCGGCATCATCGACCGACACGACCGCTCCTGCGCGGCCGAGCAGCGTCGGCAGCGCGAGCGCACCCCCAGCCACAAGGACGATCCCGAGCGCCGTTGCGCCGATCAGCCGCAACGGCAGCCGGCGGCGCAACCGGTGGTCATCGTCCGCTGCATGATCGAATGCGTCGACCCGGACCGGCTCGGCGCTCCGCGGCCGCGCGCCCGCTTCGGCACTGCGCGCCGTTGCCGATACCCGCATCCCTTCGTATAATGGGCAGCGATGAAAGTGCTCCGACAGGCAGAAGGCGCGCTGATCCACCGGAATCTCGACTGCATCGCCACCAAGGTAGCAGCGATGCGCCGGTGTCGGCGAAGCAAAGCGAATCGCCCGGTTCTGTTTCAAGCCAAGGAATGGGCAATGCGGTGCCGGATCACCCATACGGTTTCGTCGCCTTCCGATGCGTCTGGCCATCACACGGGCGGCTCAGGCGTGCCCTCCACCATTATAGATCCGTCCAGCCATGTGACGGCGCTGCCATCGACGTGATCGATCAGGCACCAGTGAATTGACGGGGGAGCCATGCGCATCGTGATCCTCTCGGACATCCACGCCAACCTTGTCGCGCTCGACGCAGTACTCGCCGCATGCGGCGAGCACGATGCGCTCTGGTGCCTGGGCGACACGATCGGCTACGGACCGCAGCCCAACGAGTGTGTCGCCCGGCTCAGAGCCCGCAACGCCATCGCACTCTGCGGCAATCACGATCTGGCATGCATCGGCCGCGTCGATCTGTCGATCTTCAATCCGGTCGCCAGCGCGGCCAACCAGTGGAACGGCCAGCAGCTCGACGACGACTCGCGCCACTGGCTCGATGATCTGCCTGCGCAGCGCACCATCGACGAGCGCATCACCCTGGTCCACGGTAGTCCGGTCGATCCGGTCTGGGAGTATCTGCTCACACGCTCGCAGGCGCGACAGAGCTTTGCCGCATTCACCGGGCAACTCTGCCTGGTCGGCCACTCGCACATTCCACTCACCTTCACCATGCAGCCCGACGGCGACGTCGTGGGACCATCGCGGATGACTGACGGCGATGTGATCACGCTCGATGATCAGCAGCAACGGTTCATCATCAACCCCGGCAGCGTCGGGCAACCGCGCGACCACGACCAACGCGCCGCGTATGCCATCTTCGACACCGAGCAGAACACCATCAGGTTCGCCCGTCAGGAGTACGACATTGGGGCGACGCAACGGCAGATGCACGCCGCCGGTCTGCCCGCAGTGCTGGCCGCCCGTCTGAGCCATGGCGTCTGATCACCAGAGGAGAACCAGCCAGCATGCGTGTCATCACCGGAAGCGCCAAGGGTCATCGGCTGCGCGCTCCCAGCGATCTGGGCACGCGGCCAATGCTGGATCGCGTCAAGGAATCGCTGTTCTCGGTCCTCGAGGGGTATGGTGCGATACGTGGGCGCGTGCTCGATCTGTATGCGGGTAGTGGTGCAATCGGCATCGAATGCCTGTCGCGTGGCGCGGCATGGGCCGACTTTGTCGAGCAGCGAGCGCATGTGTGTCAGATCATCGCCGACAACCTGGCACACACCCGGCTCACCGAGCGCGCGCGCGTGATCCGCTCGCCGGTCGAGCGATTTCTGGCCACGCATCGCCCCCAGCACTCCTATGATATACTGATGATGGATCCGCCCTATGCTGATCCGCAGATACCCGCGACGATTGCGACGATCGCGAGGTCAGATCTCATCGACGCCGACGGTGTCCTGATCGTAGGGCACTCGCCGCGCGTCACGCTCGAAGACGATTATGGTCGGCTGCGCCGCATCAAGCTCCGCCGGCTCGGCGATTCGTGTTTTTCGATCTACCGTATCGGTACCGCGACAGACGCTGACGGTGAATGATGGAGCCAGACATCCAGCACGGGGCCGCGACGACGACTGCGATCTACCCAGGCAGCTTCGATCCGGTCACCTACGGGCATCTCGACATCATTGAGCGCGCCGTGCAGCACTTCGACCGGCTGGTCGTCGCGGTCTTCGACCGTCCCAATCGTCGGTTGCGGTTCAGTGGCGCGCAGCGCCTGGCCCTGATGCGCGAAGCCACTGCCCACCTCACGCGGGTCGATGTGCAGCAATACCACACGCTCACCGTAGATTACGCACGCGCTATCGGGGCGCGCGTGATCGTCCGCGGATTGCGTTCGCCCACAGACTTCGCCGCCGAGCAGCCGATCGCGCAGCACAATCGCGTCATGGCGCCCGACATCGAAACATTCTTTCTCATCGCGTCGCCACACCACGCCGCCTGCAGCGCCAGCATCGTCCGAGAGATCGCCGCACTGGGTGGCGACGTCGCAGCGCTCGTTCCACCACACGTCGCGGCAGCCCTGCGTTCTGCCGAGTACGAGCCGTGAGCCAGCGATTCAGGGCACATCGTCGGATGCGACGGCGCGCCACCGAGGAGGGGGTGATTCGACATCGAGCTTGATCGCCTGCTAGATGAACTCGAGGAAACACTCGCCGACGCGCGGCGGGTCCCGTTCAGCAGCAAGATCATCGTCGATGAGCATCGCCTCACCGACATCATCGATCGGCTGCGGAGCGCCGCCCCCGACGAGCTCAAGCGCGCGCGGCGGGTCATCTCCGAGCAAGAGCGGCTCCTTGGCCAGGCCAATCACGTCGTGCAACAGACGCTCGATGAAAAGGGCCTGATGGCGGCCGTCGAAATTGAACGAACGCGCCTGCTCGACCAGGCGCGGCGCGACGCGAACGCGATCCGCGATGGTGCCGACGAGTATGCCCGCCAAGTGCTCGAAGACATGGAGCGCCGCCTCGCGACGATCCTGACGAGCGTCCAGAATGGGCTCAACGAGCTCCGTCGCTGACTTGACACGCCGTCATGTCGTCGCCTATAATCCGGGCTTGTGTCATGAAGGGTCACACGTATGGCGCCGCAAGTCACCCGGCCCGATCTGACGTTCAACGTCGCCCAATTACTCCGCGAAGACATTGGTGGTCGGCGCAGCCATGAGTTCGCCGAACCGTCGCTCACACTCGACGGTACGCTCGCGCTGCGCGATGTTCGCGGCATCGTACGACTGACCCGCACGGCCAGCGGCGTTCTCGCAGACGCGCGTGCCACCGGTGTCGTCGATCTCGAGTGCATCCGGTGCCTGACCGCCGTCGCCGAAGTGCTCACGATCACATTTCGCGACGAATTTCATGCACGCGTCGAAGTCAATACCGGAGTTCCGTTGCCGCCGCCCGATGAAGATGATCCGTTCTTCATCAGCGAGAATCACATGCTCGATCTCGGCGAGGCGATTCGCGAGTATGCGCTGATCGCCATGCCGATGCGCCCCCTATGCAAGCCCGATTGTCTCGGGCTATGTGCATCGTGTGGCGTCGATCGCAACATCGCGCCATGCACCTGTCAGGAGCAACGTGGCGATGATCGATTCGCAGCGCTGCGGGCGTTGCTGGACGAGTAGTACAGAAAGGACCGAGCCAGAATGGGTGCCGTACCAAAAACCAAGGTCTCGCGTCACCGACGCGGCAATCGCCGACAGCACCAGCGCCTCGATGCACCGACGCTGGTGACATGCGCCAACTGCGGGCAGTTGATGCGCGCCCACCGCGTCTGTCGGGCGTGTGGCATGTATCGCGGGCGTCAGGTGATCGTGATGGCACGCCCGACCACCGACGAAGAGTAATCCGATCGCGTGCCGCGCGCATCGCGAGGTGCCGCGGCAGGTGTAGCCTGAGCGAGCCACCATGACACCATATGCAGCGATCACGGGTTGGGGCATGGCAGTGCCCGACCGAGTCGTGACAAACGCCGATCTGGAGCGACTCGTCGAGACGTCCGACGAATGGATCGTGACGCGCACTGGCATCCGCGAGCGGCACGTCGCCGTGCCGGGCGAACGCACATCGACGTTCGGCACCGAAGCAGGGCGTCGGGCGCTGGCGATGGCCGGTCTCGCGCCCGGCGACATCGATC
>CAIQIY010000241.1 GCA_903871975.1 uncultured Chloroflexota bacterium
AGCTGCTGGTCATCGATGGCCGGCCGCTGGTGCGCCGTGCAGCCGAACAGGCGCTGGCAGCGCCGATCGCCGAGTTGATCGTAGTCACCGGCGCGGCGGCGTCGGCCGTCGAGGATGCGCTGGCCGGGCTGGCGGTGCGGTGCGTGTTCAACCCGGAGTACGCGCTGGGCCAGAGCACGTCGTTGCGCGTCGGCGTCATGGCAGCGCCGCTGCCGTACGATGCCCTGCTGTTGCTGTTGGGCGATCAACCATTCGTCGATCCGTCGGTGGTCGTGCGCCTGATCGCGGCCTGGCGCGCTGGCGCCGGCGCGATCGTCGCGCCGGGGTATGCCGGCCAACGCGGCACGCCCGTGCTGTTCGACCGCACAGTCGTGCCCGAACTGCTGAGCGTGCGTGGCGATCAGGGTGCCCGCGCGGTCATCGCCACCGATCCGGCGCGCGTCGCCGTCGTACCGATCGACGATCCGCGGGCGGCCGTCGACATCGACACCCGCGACGACTACCTGCGTTGGGGCGGAACGTAGCGGCACGGGGGAATGATGCGACTGCAGGCGGTGCCGCTCGATCAGGCGATCGGCCACATCGTACGACACAACGTCGCCGATGCGGCGGGGCGCAAGGCCATCGCCAAGGGCCGGCGGCTCGACGCCAGCGACGTGGCGCGGCTGGCGGCGCTGGGGCATACGACCGTCATGGTGGCCGTCCTCGAGCCGGACGATGTCACCGAGGATGACGCGGCCGAGCAGCTGGCGACCGCGGTCGCGGGTGCCGGCATCCGCCGCAGTACGGCCGTCCATAGTCGCGTCAACCTGTTCGCCGCCGAGGCTGGTGTGTTGCAGATCGCCGTCGATGCGTTGCACGCGATCAACGCCATCGACGGGCTGACGATCGCGACGCGGCGCGACGCGAGCACGGTACGATCGGGTGACCGGGTAGCGACGATCAAGATCATTCCGTTCGCGCTGCCGGCGGCGACGGTGCAGGCGGCGCTGGCGCTGGCGCCGGGCGATGGCATCGTCGCGCTGCGGCCGTTCCGCCCATGCCCCGTGGCGGTCATTCTGGTCGGCAGCCCTGCAGCCCGTCGGCGCGTCGAGGAAGCGTTGCTGCCGGCGATCGATGCGCGCGTCGCCGCGGTCGCGGGGCAGGTTGTGCACGTGCGCTATGTGGCGCACGACCAATCGGCGATCGCGGCTGCGATCACCGAGGCTGGCGACCACGCGGGGTTGATCGTCGTCGCGGGCGAGACGTCGATCATGGACCGCGATGACATCACGCCGTCGGGCATCCGTGCAGCGGGTGGTGTCGTCGAACACTATGGTGCGCCGGTCGAGCCGGGGAACCTGCTGCTGCTGGCGTATCTGGCGCGCGGCGATCGTACCATCCCGGTCCTTGGCGCACCGGGCTGTGTCCGCTCGCGTGACCGCAATGTCGTCGATCTGATCCTGCCGCGCCTGATGACCGGCGAGCGCGTGCGTCGCGCCGACATCATCGCGCTCGGCCACGGCGGGTTGCTCGCCTGAGTGCCACCTCTCGCACCTGCGGCGTTCAGGCGTGCGGCCTGAGCGCCGCCTCGACTCTGGTCGCCAAGTCCTGCGGATCGGTGAACAGGGCGCATACATGCGACTGCAATACCCGTTGCTTGAAGGCGATCAGACGACCATAGGCGTCCGGATCGCGTTCCACCATCGTGGGCGTGATCGGAGCGTCATCGCTCATGACGAACATGCAGATGCGCTTGCCGCTTGCGATCGCCTGGCGATATTCCAGTTCGGTCATCGAGAAGCCCGTCCCCTGGTCGATGGAGCCGTAGCGCATGCCGAGAATGCCACAGTAGATGTGGCTCTCCACCACCTTCTGACGGATGAGGTTGACCGGGGCGTGCTCCGTCGCAGTGAACTCTTCCATGCCGACAAACCGTAGCCGCAACTGGTCGATGACGCTGCGCACCCGCTTGCGATGATCGCTGAGGTCGACGTAGGTTGAGCTGACGAAGACCGAGTCTGGCTGCCCTGCATCGGGCTGCTGACTCAGCGCGGCGAGCTCGGCAGCATAGGTGCTCCGGAGCTGTGCGACGTCCTCGAGGTGACCGCGTAGTTGTGGCACCAGCCGATCGGCGTGATGATCCGTCGCGGTGAGTGCCGCGAGCAGTCGGGCTTCGAGCTGCGAGCGCCGTGCGTCGAGGTGTCGCAGCATCTCGTAGACGCGCTGGTGCCGTTCGGCTTCGGCCGTCTGCTGCGCGTCCGTCGGCGTCGGCGACGCGCCCGGCGGCTGCAGGGTCACCACATCCGACGCCACCGTGGCCGCAACGCCCATGAGGCGCGCGGCGAAGGCTTCGAAGAATGCGAAGAACGCGTGCGGCTCGATGCGATCGGATGCGCTGCGGAGCCACAACTCGACGCGGTAGGCCGTGGGGTCATCGAGCAGGGTATCGACCAGCACAGTGGCCATCTGTGATGCCACGACCTCGTAGGGGATGCGCGCGACCCCGGCGCCGATCGCCGGAAACGCGACCGAGGTGCAGCCGAGCAGCGGGAGCAGCTGCATGGCACGATGGGTCGTCTGACGCACGATCAGGTCCATCGGGAGCTCGGCGTCGACGTCACCAAGCGTGATGGCGTGCAGCACATACTTTGCCGGCAGACTGCCGGCGGTCGAGACGACGACATCGCCGACCCGGGCGGGCGCCAGCTTGGCGGCATCCGCCACGATGCTGCCACCGCCGGCGCGGCGGATCGCCATGGACACTCCACCACCCATCGAGAGCAGCGTATCGTCGGAGCTGACGATGACCTCAGTCGTGGCGTGACTGATATCACCAAAGATCAACTGAACGCGTGATCGACCAACGGCGTAGGTTCGCGACTGCACAGCGGCCTCCTCGGTCCAGACCCGACATCCTCACCGGCGGCACATGCCGATAGATCCCCAGTCTCAGCCCAGCTCGTGTGCGATGCCGAACGCCAGGCGATGGCGGCGCACATACTGCGGCAGCGTCCGTCCCACCTCGTCGAGTACCGACTCCGGCACGCGGTCGAGCGGCACGCCGGCGGCGACGA
>CAIQIY010000242.1 GCA_903871975.1 uncultured Chloroflexota bacterium
GCCAGCGACGAGTTCTATCTGCTGGCCGGGCGCGACCTGCCGGCGGCGGCGGCGTACGACGGCATGCCGCAATACTCCAACGGCATCGGCATGACGCGCGATTTCCTCGATGGCTGGGCGCGGGCGCAGCGTCGGTTGCCCGCCCGGCTGGCGCAACCCGCCGAGCTCACGCTCGTCTGCGCGACGCTGATCGCGCCGACGCTGCAGCGCGTCGTCGATCGGCTCAACCGCATCGACGGGCTCGAAGCCCGCCTGCTGCCGGTGGTCAACCAGTTCTTCGGCGAGACGGTGACCGTCTCGGGGTTGTTGATGGGGCAGGACGTCGTGCCGGCGCTGCGTGCGGCCGGCGTGCGACGCGCGCTCTTGCCGCGGGTGATGTTTGATCACACCGGCGTGCGCACCATCGATGAGTATACTGTCGAGCGCATCGCTGCCGAGAGCGGCGCCTCGATCGCCGTGGCAGGCGAGCCCGATGACGTGGTGCGCTATGTGCGTGCCCTCGCGGCGCATGGGTGATGCCAACAGCAGAGAGAGCGCCATGAAACCAATCGTCGCCCTGGTGGGGCGGCCGAACGTCGGCAAGTCAACGTTCTTCAATCGGCTGGTCGGCGAACGACGTGCCATCGTCGAGGATTTGCCGGGCACGACGCGTGACCGGCTCTATGGCGAGAGCGACTGGAACGGCCGGGCGTTCATCGTCGTCGACACCGCCGGGCTCTTGCTGGCCGATGATGACCTCACCGAAGGGACACCGCAGGTCGAGATCGCGCGGCGTGTCCGCGCACAGGCTGAGCTGGCGATCGCCGAAGCCGATGCGATTCTGTTTCTGGTGGATACCCGCGAGGGCCTGACGGCAAACGATGCGGCGATCGCCGAGGTGTTGCGCCAGACGCGCAAGCCGGTGATCGTGGTGGCCAACAAGGCCGATAATCGCGAGCGCACGTTCGATGCGGTCGAGTTCTATGCGCTCAATCTCGGCGAGCCGATCCCGATGAGTGCGTACCACGGCATCGGCAGTGGCGATGTCCTCGACCTGCTGGTGGCCTCGTTTCCGGCGGGCGACATCGAGGAGCAGGACGCCGACGTCAAGATTGCGATCGTCGGCCGGCCGAATGTCGGCAAGTCATCGCTGCTGAACCGGCTGCTGGGCACCGATCGCAGTGTGGTGAGCGATGTCCCTGGCACGACACGTGACACCATCGATACGCTGCTCGAGGTCGAGGGCCGCTCGGTCCTGCTGATCGATACGGCCGGCATCCGGCGCCGCGGCAAGGTCGAGCGTGGCATCGAGCAGTACAGCGTGCTGCGTTCGTTGCGCGCGATCGAGCGCAGCGACGTGGCATTGCTGCTGATCGATGCGGCCGAGGGTGTGACGGCCCAGGACACACACGTTGCCGGCATGGTGCTCGATGCGCTGAAGGGTGTGGCGATCCTGGTGAACAAGTGGGATCTGATCGTCAAGGACAACGAGACGTTCAACGCGTTCACGCGGCATGTGCGTCAGGCATTCCACTTCATTCCGTATGCGCCGCTGTTGTTCATCTCGGCCGCCAGCGGGCAACGGGTCAATGATGTGCTGCCACTGGCGCTGACCATCGCTGATGCGCGTCGACAACGCGTATCGACGGCGGATCTGAACGCGATGCTGCGCGATGCGGTCTATCGCCATCCGCCGACTGCCACGAAGAAAGGGGCGCACCTGCGCCTGTACTATGCGACCCAGCCCCAGGCCGAGCCGCCGGTGTTTCTGTTCTTCGCGAACGATGCCGAGATGATTCACTGGGGGTATGGGCGCTATCTCGAGAACCAGATCCGCGAGCGCTATGGCTTCAGCGGCACCC
>CAIQIY010000243.1 GCA_903871975.1 uncultured Chloroflexota bacterium
GGCTGACGGCGGCCCGTGATCTCGCGCGAACGACTGCCACGACGGTGAACAACAAGGTGGCCGAATTGCGCCTGGCTCGTACCGCTGCCAACAGCGAAGTGCGGCTCGGCTCGCCGGCATTCATACCCGACGAGCGCAGCACCGAGATCCGCTTGCTGCTGATCCTGGCGATCGGCGTGATGCTCGGCGCGATCCTGGCTGTCATCGAGCTGGCGCTGGCGCGGCTGCTGCAGCGCGCCCCATTCGACTGGCTCACGGCGGTGCTGGCGCGGTTGGGGCTGCGGCGCCTCGGCGTCTGGTTGAGCGGCGGAGCCCATGCGTCATGACGAACGCAGCAAGATCAGGGGGCATGATGACACGCGTTGCAGTGATCGGCTGCGGTTACTGGGGCAAGAATCTGGTCCGGGTGTTCCGCCAGCTGGGGGCGCTCGACACCGTCTGTGATCCGTCCGAGGTTGGCCGCGCGACGGCACGGCAGCTCGCGCCCGATGCCCGTGTCACCGCCGACGTCGACGCGGTGCTCACTGATCCGTCGATCGATGCCGTCGTCATCGCGACGCCTGCCGAGACCCATCATCGTATCGCAACCGCCGCAGTGCGCGCCGGCAAGGACGTCTTTGTCGAGAAGCCACTGGCGTTGCAGTACGCCGATGGAGTGGATATCGTCCAGCTGGCTGCCGAGCGGCAGCGTATCGTGTTCGTCGGGCATGTCCTCGAGTATCATCCGGCGATCGTCCGGCTGCGTCAGCTGATCGACCAGGGCGAGCTCGGCGCGCTGCAGTACCTGTACTCCAATCGGCTGAGCTTCGGCAAGATCCGCCGTGAAGAGAACATCCTGTGGAGCTTTGCACCCCATGACATCGCAGTGATCCTGCGGCTGGTCGGCGCAGCGCCGACTGATGTCGTGTCGACCGGTGGCGCATATCTGCAGGCTGGCATCGCCGATGTCACGGTGACCAACCTGCGGTTCGCCTCCGGCGTTGGTGCACACATCCACGTCTCGTGGCTGCATCCGTACAAGGAGCAACGGCTGGTCGTCATCGGTACGCACAAGATGGCGAGCTTCGACGACGTGAACAAGCAGCTGTTGTTGTACGACCAGCGCGTCGACTGGCAGGACGGCAATCCCGTCCCGATTCGCAGCGCCGGCGTCGCTGTGCCGTTCGCCGATGATGAACCGCTGCGCTGCGAGTGTGTTGCGTTCCTCGACGCGATCGCGACCAGGGTGACGCCGCTCACTGATGGCGCCAGTGGGTTGCGGGTGCTGCAGGTGCTGCATGCGGCCAGCGAGTCGCTGCGTCGCGGTGGTACGGTCGTGCCACTCGCCGATATCTTGTGACAGGAGTGACCGTGATGACGACCGAACCCACTGGTGCGTCGGGCTACAGCGCCCATCCGAGTGCATACGTCGATCAGCCATGCGAGATTGGCCGCAACACGCGAATCTGGCATTTTTGTCACATCATGCCGCATGTGACCATCGGTGCTGGTTGCATCCTCGGGCAGAATGTCCTGGTCGCCAGCGGCGTCACCATCGGGAACAACGTCAAGATCCAGAACAACGTCTCGGTCTACACCGGAGTGACGCTGGAGGACGATGTGTTCTGTGGGCCGTCGTGCGTCTTCACCAATGTCATCAACCCGCGTTCGCAGATTGTCCGTCGCGCAGAATACCTCGCGACGCTGGTGCGGCGTGGTGCCACCATCGGTGCCAATGCGACGATCGTGTGCGGGGCGACGATCGGGCGCTACGCATTCATCGGTGCTGGTGCTGTGGTGCGCGGCGATGTTCCCGACTATGCGCTGATGCTGGGTGTGCCGGCACGTCAGCGCGGGTGGATGAGCCGTCACGGTCATCGGCTGGACTTTGGCGCCGATTCGCGTGCTGTCTGCCAGGAGAGTGGCTGGCGATATGAATTGACTGACGGCGTCGTGCGCTGTCTCGACTGGCCCGAAGATCAGTCGTTGGAAGCAAGGGAGTGACGAGATGACGAGCCCATCGATCGCGGCACCACCGGTGCCGTTGTTGGATCTGCATGCGCAGTACGAGAGCATTCGCGACGAGGTCCATGCGGCGCTCGATCGCGTCATTCAGTCTCAGGTGTTCATCCTCGGTCCGGAAGTCGAGGCGCTCGAGCGCGAGGTCGCGGCGTACTCGGGTTGCGCCTGGGGCATTGGTGTCTCGTCGGGGACGGATGCGCTGCTCGTGGCGTTGATGGCACTTGGGATCGGCGCCGGCGACGAGGTGATCACGACGCCCTATACCTTCTTCGCGACGGCGGGCTCGCTCGTGCGCCTCGGTGCACGGCCGGTCTTCGTCGACATCGATCCACGCACCTACAACATCGATCCCGCACGCATCGAGGCGGCAATTACGCCGCGCACCCGGGCGATCATGCCGGTGCACCTGTTCGGCCAGATGGCCGATATGGACCCAATCATGGCGATCGCTGAGCGCCATCACCTCGCAGTCATCGAGGATGCGGCCCAAGCCATCGGCGCCGAGTATCGTGGCCGCCGTGCCGGATCGATCGGGCACCTTGGTTGCTTCAGCTTCTTCCCTTCGAAGAACCTGGGTGGCTTCGGTGATGGTGGCATGGTGACGACGAACGATGCACAGCTCGCCGAACGTGTGCGCTTGCTGCGCGGTCATGGCGCGAAGCCGAAGTATTTCCATCGCCTCGTCGGCGGCAATTTCCGTCTCGATGCGATCCAGGCCGCGGTGCTGCGCGTCAAGCTGGCTTATCTCGATGGTTGGACGGCTGGCCGCCAGGCGAATGCGGCCCGCTATCGCGAGCTGCTCGCCGCAGCCGCCATCCCGCTCGATGTGCCGTTTGATGCCGGTCACGGACGCCACATCTACAACCAGTTCATCGTACGCACGACACAACGCGATGCACTGATGGCGGCGCTCAAGGAACAGCACATCGGGAGCGAGGTGTATTACCCGCTGCCGATGCACCTCCAGGAGTGCTTCGGCGATCTGGGCTATCGCATCGGCGACTTCGAGTACAGCGAACTGGCTGCGCAGCAGACCCTGGCGATTCCGGTATACCCCGAGCTGACTCCTGCTCAACAAGAGCGGGTGGTCGAGGTGTTGCGCGCGTTCTTCGCTGCGTGAGCGGTGTCCTTCGGCGACTGTATTTCACTTCATTTGCAGATCGTCTCACGGCCGAGAGGTGTAGTCGCGGTGTTTGAGCTGAAAACGCTGAAACCCCGTCTGATTCATACCTCTGGGCCGTGTGTGCATCAACTGGCAATGCATCTATTGTCTCTATTGAACGATATTGCAACGTGTTTATGCTTCAAGTGAATATATAAGCATGTCTTGTGTTGTGAAGACAAAAAGATGCTGTATATACCA
>CAIQIY010000244.1 GCA_903871975.1 uncultured Chloroflexota bacterium
AGGCGCGGCTGATCGAGGAGACGCTGGCGAGCTTCAAGGTCGAGGCGCAGATCGTCGGGGTCAATGTCGGGCCGGCGATCACGCAATTCGAGCTGCAGCCGGCCGTCGGCGTCAAGGTCAGCAAGATCACGACCCTCGAGCGCGATCTGGCACTGGCGCTGGCGGCGTCGTCGATCCGCATCGAGGCGCCCATCCCGGGCAAAGCGGTCGTCGGCATCGAGATCCCCAACTCCAGCACCACGACCGTGACGATGCGTGCGGTGGTCGAGAGCCCGCAGTTCGATCAGGCGCGCGGCCGCCTCAAGTTCCCGCTCGGCGAGGATGTCTCCGGTATGCCGATCGTGGCCGGCCTCGAGCGTATGCCGCACCTGTTGATGGCGGGCGCCACCGGCAGCGGCAAGAGCGCAGGCATCAATGCGATCATCTGTGCGTTGTTGTTGCGCCATACGCCCGATACGCTGCGTTTCATCATGGTCGATCCCAAGATGGTCGAATTGATCGTCTACAACGGCATCCCACACATGCTCGCGCCCGTCATCACCGAGCTCGAACGGGTCGTGCCGACGCTCAAGTGGGCGACGCGCGAGATGGAGCGGCGCTACAAGATCTTCGCGCGCCACGGCTTCCGCAACATCGACAGCTATCGCGCCGCGATCGCACAACACCCCGAGTTCGAGCCGTTGCCCTACATCGTGATCATCATCGACGAGCTCGCCGATCTGATGATGATGGCGCCCGACGAAGTCGAGACACAGATCTGCCGGTTGGCACAGATGGCCCGTGCGACCGGCATGCACCTGATCATTGCGACGCAGCGCCCGTCGGTCGATGTGGTCACCGGCCTGATCAAGGCCAACTTCCCCTCGCGCGTCGCATTCGCCGTGACATCGCAGACCGACTCGCGGGTGATTCTCGACATGAACGGCGCCGAGCAGCTGCTGGGCCGCGGCGATATGCTGTATCTCGGTGCGGACTCGTCGCGGCCGCAACGCATCCAGGGCACCTGGGTGAGCGAAGGCGAGGTCGAGCGTATCGTGGCGTTCTGGCGCCGTACGCCCCCGCCCGTGGCGGTTGTGTCACCCGATGCGGACACGACGGCCACGCCGCCGCGCCCGGCCGAACCGGCGGGGCCGGCCGAGTTCCTCGGCGCCGAGGAGCGTGATGCGCTGCTGCCCGATGCGATCGCGTTGGTGCGGCAGCATCCACGTGCTTCGGCGTCGTTGTTGCAACGTCGCCTGCGCATCGGCTACAGCAAGGCGGCGCAGCTGATCGAGCTGCTCGAGGCGCAGGGGATCGTCGGGCCGGCGGGCGAGGGGCGCTCGCGCGAGGTGCTGCAACGCGAGCGGCCTGACGATGCCGACTGAACGCTGCCCACACGCCGGGCAACGCCGTGCGAGGGTGCGCTGATGCCTCTGTCGCTCGACATCGAAGACCGCGACGCACTCTGCGACTACCTGTGGCGCACCGGCCGTGTGCCGGCCGATGTCGCGCCGCAGATGCACGTGCTGGCCGGTGGCGTATCGAACCGGACGGTGCTGGTGCGGGCGCCGGGAATATGCTGGGTGCTCAAGCAGGCGCTCGCGCAGCTGCGCGTCGCCGTCGAATGGCACAGCGATCCGCGGCGTATCGAGCGCGAAGCGGTGGGGCTGCAGGTGCTGGCAGCGCTGACGCCCCACGGTACGGTGCCCGAGCTGGTGTTCGTCGATGCCGCGCACCACCTGCTGGCGATGCAGGCAGTTGCCGAACCACACCGCAACTGGAAACAGCTGCTGCTCGCCGGGCAGTTGGATGCATCGCTCGTGGCGCAATGGGCGACGCTGCTCGGCCAAATCCACGTCGCGTCCCACGCACAGGCGGCACAGCTCGCGGTCACGCTCGACGACCGGCGCTTCTTCGAGTCGCTGCGGCTCGAGCCATACTACGGCTACGCAGCCACGCAGGTCCCTGCGGCAGCAGATGCATTGGGCGCACTGATCGCGGAGACGCGTCAGGTTCGGCTGGCGCTGGTGCACGGCGACTACAGCCCGAAGAATGTCCTGATCCACGCCGGCCGGGTGGTCTTGCTCGACCACGAGGTGATCCATTGGGGCGATCCGGCGTTCGATGTGGGGTTCGCGCTGACCCATCTGCTGGGCAAGGCCAATCACCTGGCGCCGCAGCGTGCGGCGTTTGCGGCGGCGGCACAGCACGCCTGGGCATGCTACGCGGCCGCCGTCGCACTGCGCTTCGGGGCGGCGCTGGAGGTCCGCGTGGTGCGCCATCTGGCAGCCTGCCTGCTGGCACGCGTCGACGGCCGCTCGCCGCTCGAGTATCTCGCGCCCGACGCCCGTGCCCGGCAGCGTCGCGCGGCACTGCGGCTGTTCGCGCGCCCGCCGAGCAGCGTCGCCGCGGCCATCGACTGTGTCATCGAGGAGTTGGAGCATGACTGAGCTGGTCATTCGTGAACTGCGCGGCCTCGAGATCCTCGACAGCCGCGGTCGGCCGACGCTGCTGGCGCGCTGCGAGCTGGCATCGGGCGCCATCGGCCGCGCCTCGGAGCCGTCGGGTGCGTCGCGCGGTGCCGCCGAGGCCTACGAACTGCGCGACGGCGATCCGCGGCGGCATCGCGGCCGCGGCTGCCTGCGTGCCGCCGCGAGCATCACGGCCACCATCGCCGATGCGGTCGCAGGGCGTGCCTTCGCCGACCAGGCGGCGTTCGATGCGGCGCTGCTCGCGCTCGATGGTACCAGTACATTCGCGCGACTCGGCGCCAATGCCACGCTGGCCGCCTCGCTGGCGGTCGCACGCGCTGCTGCCGCGGCGACACGCCAACCCCTCTACGCGTATGCGGCCGGGCTCGCCGCCGTGCCGCACGCGCCACGGTTGCCGCGGCCGATGATCAACCTGTTCAGCGGTGGCAAACACGCTGGTGGTCAGGTGCCCATCCAGGACCTGCTGATCATCCCCCAGGCCGACAGCATGGCTGGCATCCTGGAGCAGGCAACGGCCGTGTTTCACGCCGCGGCCGAGCTCGGTGCCACGCGCTACGGCATGCGCCTGCTCACCGCCGACGAGGGCGGGCTGGCGCCGCCGTTCCCGACGCTCGAGGCGATGTTCGACGACGCCAGCGAGGCGATTGTGCGCGCCGGGCTGCGGCCGGGCCGCGATGTGCGCCTGGCCATCGATGTCGCGGCGAGCCACTTCGCGACGGCTGATGGCTATGTGTTGCGTGATCAGCTACTCAGCAGCCGGCAGCTGATCGACCAACTGGCGCGTTGGGCCGACGACTACGCCCTGGCCAGCATCGAGGATGGCCTGGCCGAGGACGATTGGGCGCACTGGCCGGTGTTGTGCGCACGCCTCGGCGCGCGGCTGACGATCATCGGCGACGATCTGCTGTGTACCAATCCCGCCCGCATCACGCGCGCCCACGAGTGCCACGCGGCCAACGGGTTGTTGCTCAAGGTCAACCAGATCGGTACCCTCAGCCAGGCGCTGCATGCCGGCCAGCTGGCGCGCGCGGCCGGCTGGCAGGTCGTGGTCAGCGCCCGCAGCGGCGAAACCGAGGACGACTGGCTGGCCGACGTGGCGGTGGGTTGGGCCGGTGATCAGATCAAGGTCGGTTCGGTGACCCAGTCGGAACGGCTGGCGAAATACAATCGCCTGCTCGAACTCGAAGCGTTCGATGGCCTGCGCCTCGCCGACTGACCTTGCTCAGCGCGGTGGCTCCGAGACCAGGGCGATGTTCTTCGGCCCCTTGAACGGCAACACCATGCGCTCGTAGCTGACGCGCCGCTCGCGGTAGAAGGCCTCGATCGCCTGCAGCAATGCCTCCTGGCCGAGCTTCTCTGCTGCCCAGAAGTTGCAACATGGCACCAGGATGGCGCGACGCACACACGCCGCTTCGGCGACTGCACGCGTCGCTTCGTCGGGGTGCAGGCCGACGATCAGGTCGTAGTATGGCGCCATCGCCGCGTCGAATGGCTCGGCGCGGCCACCAATGCCCCGCAGCGTGTGGCCGCGGGGGTCGATGACTTCGGCCGTGTAGCGCCACCGCCGGCTCAGGACGCGCGCCAGCATGCCTTGCCCGCCCGCTACGTCGGCGATATAGGTCACCTCGTGCCCGTATCGCTCGGCGATGAACGCCGCAAGCACGTCGAACCGCTCAGGATCGCCGTGAAACCGATGCCGACCCATCGTGCGCCCCCACGCTCTGCCGTCGCCGCGCAAGCATACCATCGTTCGGGGCTGCTGCGGCGCGGGGCGCCCATTCCCTGCTCTCGCGCTGCAGGAGTGGGGTGTCGCGCAGCGACAGGGGGTGAGGATGCCATGATGTCGTACCCCGACCGGGTTGGCGTGACATCACGGGTGCTGCGCAACCAACCGGAGCGCCGGCTCCGGCGCCGCACTCCAGGGCTGAACGGTACCAGCCTTGCGTGTGGCCCCGCTGCGCATGCAGGGGCAACGAACCTGGCCGCGCACGTGCCGCCGCTGTCGACCGCTGGCGCTTCCGGCTCTGACGTCGCATCAGCCCTGCCCCCTCCCGGCTTGACAACGCACGCGGGACAGCATAGAGTGAAGATCCGCAGGCAGGCTCCAGGTTTCTGACAAACACGAGCGCATATGTGGTCTTGCGAGCGTGTATACCACGCCGAGGAATCGCCATGGTGACACTCGAATCGCTCACACCCGACACCAGCATCAGCGGCCTGCTGCCCGACCAGGCGGTCACCGTCGTCAGCGTGGCCTGGCACGGGTCCGACGCGCTCACGCTCGTCTACCGCACTGCCAGCGGTCACATCTCCGATGAGCTGCTCATGCGCAGCGACGAAGCGCGGCTCGACATCGTCGGATCGGGGCGCCCATGGAGCTTCGACGGCGACGGCGCGCTGTTCCGCCTGGTGGCCGAAGCCCATCGCATCCGGCTCGCGCATCTGTTCGACCCGGTGCTGGCGGTGCATACGTCGCTGGTCGAGCCGCTGCCGCACCAGATCACGGCCGTGTACGAGGTGATGTTGCCACGCCAACCGTTGCGCTTCCTGCTGGCCGACGATCCCGGCGCGGGGAAGACGATCATGGCGGGCCTGCTGATCAAGGAGCTGATCATGCGCGGCGATCTCAAGCGCTGCCTGATCGTCTGTCCGGGCAGCCTCGTCGAGCAATGGCAAGACGAGCTGTCGCGCAAGTTTCAGTTGCCGTTCGAGATTCTGACCAACGACAAGCTGCAGGCAGCGCGATCGGGCAACTGGTTTCTCGAGCATGATCTGGCCATCGCCCGCCTCGACAAGCTGTCGCGCAACGCCGATGTGCAGCAGAAGCTCGCGGCGCTCGAAGGTGGCTACGATCTCGTGGTCTGCGACGAGGCACACAAGCTGTCGGCGACGTTCTCTGGCGGCGAGGCCCGATACACCAAGCGCTATCAGCTGGGCCAACTGCTGTCGCGCCTCGCGCGCCACTTCCTGCTGATGACTGCGACGCCGCACAACGGCAAGGACGAAGACTTCCAGATGTTCCTCGCGCTGCTCGATGGCGACCGGTTCGAGGGCAGGTTTCGCGATGGCGTGCATCAGGTGGACGTGTCGGACCTCATGCGGCGCATGGTCAAGGAACACTTGCTCAGGTTTGATGGCCGGCCACTGTTCCCCGAGCGCATCGCCTATACCGTGCCCTACCAGCTGTCTGATGCCGAGGCCCAGCTCTACAAGGAGGTCACCGAGTATGTGCGGCAGGAGTTCAACCGCGCCGAGGCGCTCGAGAATGGCACGCGGGCGGGTACCGTCGGCTTCGCGCTGACGCTGCTGCAACGACGGCTGGCGTCGTCGCCCGAGGCGATCCATCAGTCGCTGCGGCGCCGTCGCGAGCGATTGGCGAAGCGCTCGCGCGAGCTGGAGCTGTTGCAGCGTGGTGCGGTGGCCGCACCGCGCGTGCTGGTCGGCCCGCTGCTGGACGCGAACGATCTCGAGGACCTCGAGGAGGCGCCCGAGCACGAGGTCGAGGCGGCTGAGGCCGAGGTGCTCGATCAGGCGACGGCTGCCAGCACGATCGCGGAGTTGCAGCGCGAGATCGCGACCCTGAAACACCTGGAAGGCTTGGCCCTCGCGCTGCGCGGCAGCGGGCAGGACGCCAAGTGGCGCGAGCTGTCGCGTGTGCTCCTCGAGATCTTCACGCCCGCCGGGATCGCGCCACGCATCGCCGATGCGCGCGCGCCGTATGGCAGCGGCGTGATCGCCCCGCCGACGCCCTCGCGGCACCAGAAGCTCGTGGTGTTCACCGAACATCGCGATACGCTCGGCTATCTCGAGGAGCGGATCGGTACGCTGCTCGGCCGCCCCGAAGCGCTCGTGCACATCCACGGGAGCATGGGCCGCGAAGAGCGCCGCAAGGCCCAGGAAGCCTTCCTGCACGATCCGACGGTGCAGGTGCTGCTGGCCACCGATGCAGCCGGCGAGGGCATCAACCTGCAACGCGCC
>CAIQIY010000245.1 GCA_903871975.1 uncultured Chloroflexota bacterium
AGCAGCAGTGTTGCCGGGCCCGGCCATCGGCTGCAGCAGTCGCGGCGCGCAACGCCATGCGGGCGATGTCGAAGCCGCTCCCCTCGTCGCCCAGCGCGAAGCCCCAGCCACCGGCGCGGGCCTCACGGCCATCAGCTGTCGCGCCAAAGGCGATCGAGCCGGTGCCGCAGATCAGACCCACGCCGACGCCTGCCGGCGTGCCGGCCGCGATCACCAGCCGGGCGTCGTTGGCGATGTCGAGCGTCGCCGCCAGCCGCCGTTCGTGCGCCCAGCCGGTGATCAGCGCCAGATCCTCGGCGCGATCGACGCCCGACAGCCCGAGACAGGCAGCCGCGAGCATACCGGGCGGCAACTGTGCCTCGGCGAACACCGCCGCGACAGCTGCATCGAGCGTCGCCAGCGTGGCGGCGACGCCGGCAACCAGCTTGTTGCTGCCGCCGACCTGCGCACGCGCCACGACATGGCCGTCGCGCGTCGCGAGCAGGGCGACGGTCTTGCTGGCACCGCCATCGATCCCCAGAACATACTCAAGCATCGTGTTCCGTCGCCTCCTCTGTGTTGACCAGCCGCGCCCGGCGTGGCGCGGGAAGTGGATGAACTGTGGGCACGGCACCGTCGCGCCCGGGGGTCAGGCTGCCGAGGACCACGCCGTGGCCGGCGCCGGTGCACCGTGGCACGTTGGCCGGCCAGCGCTGCATGTGGGCCAGCCCGAGCACGGCGAACAGCACGGCTTCCTTGGCGTCTTCGGCGAGGCCGAAGGCGCGCGATGGCTGGAGCGGATAGGCGGCGCCGAGTGCGGCGCGCAGCCCGTGACACAGGGTGTGGTTGTGGGCACCACCACCACTCACGATCACCTCGGCAGCGGGCGTCAGCCGTCGAATCATCGCCGCGATCGAGCGCGCGCTCAGGGCCGTCAGCGTCGCCAGCAGATCATCATCGGCCAGGCCGCGCGTCAGCGCCGGCGCGAGAAATGCCCGACCGAAGTGCTCGCGCCCGGTGCTCTTGGGTGCCGCCGCGGCAAAGTACGGCTCGGCCAACCACTCGGCGAGCAGCGCTTCGTCGATCTGGCCGCGCGCCGCCCGCGCGCCATCGCGGTCGAAGGGCTCGGCGCCGGCGCTGATGTGCATCACCGCGCCGTCGATCAGCGCGTTGCCCGGGCCGGTGTCGCATGCGATCGCCGACCACGGTGCGCCGGCGGGCACGTAGGTGATGTTGGCGATGCCGCCGATATTCAGCAATATCCGATCGTGCCGTGCTGCGCCGAACAGCAGCGCATCGAGGTATGGCGCCAGCGGTGCCCCCTGGCCGCCGGCCGCCACGTCGCGGCTGCGAAGGTCGCTCACGGTGGCGACACCAGTGCGCTCGGCGATCTCGGCCGCCGCGCCGAGTTGCAGGGTCGCGCGCGTACGCCCGGCAGCCACTTGGTGGTAGACCGTCTGGCCATGGCTGGCGATCAGGTCGACGGGCCGCCCGGGATGGGCCTGCATCAGCGTACGGGCTGCCGCAGCGAATGCGACGCCGAGCTCGACGTTGAGCTCGCATACCGCCGCGACACCACCCGCGCCGTGGTCGATCAGCGCCTGGATGCGCTGCCGCAGCGCTGGCTCGAACGGTGTGCTCGCGAACGCCTCGATCGTCAGTGCGAGTTCATCGTCGTGCTGACGAACCTGCACCATGGCTGCATCGATGGCATCGACACTGGTACCCGAGAGCAAGCCGATGATGCGCATCTCAGGCCTCCAGCGCACGACGCAGATCACCACCGGCCCGTCGCAGCCGTTCCTCGGCGGCAGCGCGATCGATGCCATCGCGCGCCATCAGCACTGCGGGCCGGATGCGCATGTCTGCTGCCAGCCATGCCGCCTCGGCCGTCGCGGCATCGACGCCGGCGAGGTTCGCCACGATCCCGCAGGCGCGGGCGCGCAGCTTGCGATTGGTCGGCTGGACATCGATCATCACATCGCCGAACACGTGCCCCAACAACACAAACAGCGCGGTGCTGAAGCTGTGCAGCACCAGCTTCTGCGCCGTGCCGGCCTTCATGCGCGTCGAGCCACGCAGCACCTCATCGCCGACCGGCACGACGATCGCCAGGTCGGCGATCCGCTCGAGCGGCGTGTCGCGGCTGGTCGTGATCGCCGCCACCAGCGCCCCGCTGCGTCGTGCCTCGGCCAACGCACCGAGCACATACGGCGTGGTGCCGCTCGCAGCGATGCCGATCACCAGGTCAGCCGGCGACACCTGCCAATGGCGCAGGTCCTCGGCACCCTGGGCCGCATCATCCTCGGCACCTTCGTGCGCCGCATGGAACGCCACGGTGCCACCTGCCAGCGCAGCGCTCACCAGTTCTGCTGCGACACCAAACGTCGGCGGAATCTCGGCGGCATCGAGCGCCGCCAGGCGCCCCGAGGTGCCGGCGCCGACGTAGCGCACACGGCCGCCACGCCGAATGCGCCACGCCGCCGCCTCGGCCAGCGCTGCGATGCGCGCCTGCTCGGCGGCCACCAGTGCCGGCACCGTTGCGTCGGCCGCGATGATGCGTGCCACAATCTCGCCAGCCGACAGCCCATCCAGTGCCGTCATCGTGCTCCTCCCGCGGCGTGATCTGCGACCCGTTCCGGCGTACAGGCGCTTACACCAGGCCGTAGTGCTCGTCGATCTCGCGCTGATACCCGTCCACTGCACCCGACAGCACTTCGTCGATGCTCACCTCGCGGCGTGCCAGCGACGACTCGAGGATGGCGAAGGCACATGCCAGATCGCGCAGCCCCTCGCGGCCGCTCGTCTCGGGGTCGCGGCCAGCGGCGATCGCGCGCAACCAGTCCAGGTTCTGAATGGCACAGGGGTCGCTCAGACCGAGCGGGAACATCGCCTCGCGCTCGTCTGGGCTCAGGCCGGCGTCGAACACCTCGAGCAACGGGCGGCGCATGCCATCGGCGGTCAGCACCTCGCCGCCGCGGATGGCGCCGGCGCTGCCCAGCACGGCCGGCGCGCCTTCGATGCCGAGTGCATCCTGGCCGAGCGCCCACGACCACCACAGCTGGCCGATGGCGCCGCGTGCGAAGCGCAGCGTCGCCAGATACGTGTCATCGACCTCGGCAGTCACCTGCTCGATCACCGTGCCCGCGGCATCGCGCCGCCGACGTTCGGGCACCAGCGTGCGCGCCACCGCGCTCACCGCGGCGATCTCGCCGACGACATAGCGCTGCCAGTGCATCTGGTGCACGCCGATGTCGATGCTGCCGCCGCCGCCGCCGAGCAGCTTGCGGTGCCGCCAGGGCGTATCGGCGACGACGATGTCGGGCGACCACAGGCCGCCGAGCGAACCCATCACCGCGACTTGCGGCTCGCCAATCAGGCCATTGCGCACGGCCCAGGCCATTGCGCGCACCAGTTTGATCTGCCGGACATTCTCGAACACGCCGAGCGTCACGCCACGGGCTGCTGCCGCATCGACCATCTGCCGCGCGGCGCGCACCGATACCGCCAGCGGTTTCTGCGTCAGCAGATGCAGCCCCGCCTCGATCGCCAGGGCCGCAATCTGATGGTGCAACGCCAACGTGGTCAGATCGTTGATCGCATCGACCGTGCCGCTGGCGATCAGCTCGCGGTAATCGGTATAGACCGCAACGTCGACGTCGTCCTGGAAGTCGCTCAGGTAGGTGTGCGGCGCCGCCAGCGGATCACCGGTCGCCGGGTCGAGCACGGGCGGCCGTGGCGGTGGGCCCTCGCCGCGTCGGCGGAACATCAGCGCGTCGGATTCCTGACGCGCGCACAGCGCCGTGATGCGAAAGTCGTCGATTCCCAGCTCGCGGAGCCGCATATAGCCTTGCAGGTGGGCATTCAGGATGCGCCCACAGCCGATGATTCCAATGCGCACCATCGTGGTTCTCCTTCTCTCATCGCCAGTCGTCTATGATGTGGGCGCGCGGTCCGCCAGGAAGCGCGCCAGGCGTTCGAAGTGCGCCACGCTGTCGCGCAGCCCGCCGGGCCGGCAGCGTGCGAGCCAGAGCCGCTGGTACTCCCCGATCAGTCGGCGCAGCGTAGCATGGAGCGCGCCGTATTCGGCGTTCGGCGCAGCATGCTGCAGCGCGTTCCCCAGGCGGCACGCCAGCTGCAACAACTCGATGGTCCAATCGCATTCCGCACGAACCAGCGCCGCATCGGGGCCGGTGATGGCGGCGCGCGCCAACGCGGCCCCCAACACCTCGAGCGCACGCGCCGGCGTGGCGAAATCCAGTGGCGCCAGCAGCTCCGGCGTGAGTTCGTCAGTCTCCTGAAGCACCAGCGCCAGCACCGAGGCGTTGTGTGGTTCGCTGCCCACCAGCCGGTAGCAATCGCCCAGATCCGCGATGATCGCCCCAGCCTCGCCGGTAGGATCACCGAATGCCCAGCGCCCGGCGAGTGCCGGCAGATCGGCGGCCTGGGCGGCCCGATCGGCCCAGGCATGCGCTGCCGCCGCGGCCCACGGCAGATAGCTCCACGGCAACTGCTGCCAGTGACC
>CAIQIY010000246.1 GCA_903871975.1 uncultured Chloroflexota bacterium
GGCCAGCGCGGCCGCCAGGCGCTGCCAGTCGCCATCGCGTTCGCCCAGCGCATGCGGCGCCACCTGCACGGCGCGCAGGCGCACCGCAGGATCGAGCGCGATGGCGCGTTCGCCAGCCGCCTTGCGCACCAGCGGGCGGCGCGCCCGGCTATTCGCCGGCACATCGACCACCAGATCGCCCAGCACGCGCGCAGCGCAGGCCAGGCGGCCGGTTTCACCAGGGCGGCGGCGCGCAGCACACGCCAGTTCATCGTCCTCGGCCGGGCTCAGTGGCGCCGGCAGATCACCGCCGGCCTGGTGGCGCGTGCCCTCGACCACGCCGACGAAGCAGCGGCCACAGGTCCGGCGGCCACCGCAGATGCTGTCGATGTCGGCACCGATGCGGCGCGCCACATCGAGCAGCGTCAGGCCGCGCGGCACGCGCGCCTGATGGCCCGAGGGCTGAAACGCGACCAGCACATCATCGGACGGCGCGTTCACGATGCCAGCTTCTGCCGCATATGGCCACGCGCCAGCTCGACGGCGGTGGCAGCATCGCGGCCATAGGCATCGGCGCCCACCTGGCGCGCGAAACTCTCGGTCACCGGTGCGCCGCCCACCATGACGAACACCTGGTCGCGCAGGCCTTCGTCGATGAGTGCCTGGATGACCACCTTCATGTACGGCATGGTGGTCGTCAGCAACGCGCTCATGCCGATGATGTCGGGCTGATGCTGGCGCACTGCGCCGAGGAAGCGTTCGGCATCGTTGTTGATGCCCAGGTTGATCACCTCGAAGCCGGCGCCCTCCATCATCATCGCCACCAGGTTCTTGCCGATGTCGTGGATGTCGCCCTTGACGGTGCCGATCACCAGCGTGCCGATGCGCGGCGCGCCAGTCTCGACCAGCAGCGGGCGCAGGATCTCCATGCCGGCCTTCATCGCATTCGCCGCCAGCAGTACCTCCGGCACGAACAGCACGCCATCACGGAAGTCGGCGCCGACGATGTCCATGCCGGCCACCAGGCCCGCTGCGAGCACCGTCGACGGGCCATGGCCGCGCTCGAGCGCCGCACGCACCGCAGCGCAGACGGCATCACGCTCGCCGTCGTACAGATCGTCCTGCATCTGGAGCCACAGCTCCTCGTCGGGCAATTCACGCGGATCCATCGGCTGCTCCTGCTCGCTACGCTCAGGCCAAGGCAACACGGGACGGGGCAAAGAACGCGATCGGCAGGTTGGCCTGGCCGGTACATGCCAGCTGTGCCGCGATCTCGCCGATGACGCTGGAGAACTTGAAGCCGTGACCGGAGCACGGCGAGGCCACCACGACGTTGGGGTGGCGCGGATGCAACCCGATGACGAAGTGGTCATCGGGGGTACGGGTGTACATGCAGGTGGCGCTGGCGAGCAGCGGCCCGTCGATGGCCGGGATGCGCTGCCGCACCGCCGCGCGCATCGCCTCGACCTCGTCGTCGGCGACGTCCCGCCGGATGTGGTCGGGGTCGCACGGTGTCCCGCCGGTGTGGAACGCGATCTTGACGCCGCCCGGCGGGCCAGCCTGCGCCGGGAAGCCGTAGAACGCCGTCTGCTCGTCGACTTCCCAGATGTAGATCGGGAACCGGTCGGGTGCGAATGCGGCGCTGCCGCCGATCGGATCGAACCAGAACAGGATCTGGCGTTCGACGCGAAACGGGATCTGCAGATCGGCGAGCAGCTGTGGTGCCCATGCGCCGGGGGCGATGATCAGCCGCTCGGCCCGATAGCTGCCGCGATCGCTGACAACCGTCACGCCGTCATCGTCGGCGTGCCAGTGGGTCACCGTCTCGTGGAACTGCAGGGTCGCGCCGGCGCGGGTGGCACCGTGCAGGTGGGCGCGGATGCAGGCTTCGGGGCGCAGCACACCGGCGCGTGGTTCGTACAGCGCGAGGTGTCCGTCGGGCAGCTGCAGCGGCGGGAACCGGCGGCGCACCTCGGCGGCGTCGAGCGCTTCGTGCTCGAGGCCATACGCCAGCGCGCTGCGCGTGACACCGGCGATCATGGCGCTGTCGGGCGCGCCGATGGTGACACCGCCGGTGATCGTGAGCAGGTCCTCGCCGGGGGTTTCGGCGGCGAGTTCGTGCCACAGCTCGTACGCGCGCAGGATCAGCGGCACGTATTGCGTGCCTTCCATGTACGCCTGGCGAATGATCCGCGAGTGACCATGGCTCGAGCCCTGGGCATGGGCCGGGCCGAAGCGCTCGAGGCCCAGCACGGCGTGCCCGGCACGTGCCAGCTGCCAGGCGGCGGCGCTGCCCATCGCGCCCAGGCCCACGATGATTGTGTGATAGCGCATCCTGTCTCCTCAGTCGCGCATGCGCGCGCCGCTCGGATCGAACATCGGCTCGGCCGTCACCGTCGCGCCATAGGGCTGCTCGAAGGCCATCACCGTCAGCCGCGTGCCGGGCGTGGCCAGCGCGGCAGGCAGGTAGCCATAGGCGATGCTGGCGCCGAGCGTCGCCGCATAGGCTGCGCTGGTGACATACCCCACCACGCGGCCGTCGTGGCACAGCGCCTCGCGGCCCAGCACGATCTGCCCGACGTGGTCGAGGCGCAGGGCGCACAACTGGCGGGCGGGCGGGCTGGCGGCCAGCCGGCGCAACGCCGCCGCGCCGATGAAGTCGTCGCGCTCGAGGCGCACCGCCCAGCCCAGACCGGCCTCGAACGGATGCTGGTCGGTGCTGAGATCGCTGCCCCAGGCGCGATACCCCTTCTCGAGCCGCAGCGCATCGAACGCGCCGCGCCCGGCAACCACCATGCCATGCGGCTGGCCAGCCTGCCACAGCACGTCCCACAGGCGCACGCCGTATTCGGCGCTGGCGTACAACTCCCAGCCCAACTCGCCGACATACGAGATGCGCTGCGCCAGGCACGGCACCTCGGCGATGAACACCTCGCGCGCCGTCAGATAGCGGAACGCCGGCGAGAAGTCGTCGTCGCTGAGCGACTGCAGCACCGCCCGCGCACGCGGGCCCCACACCGCGAGGCAGCAGGTGGCGCCGGTGGTCTCGCGCAGGCTCACCGAGCGATCGTCGGGCAGATGCTGCCGGATCCACGCGAGATCCTGCGGGCCATTCAGCCCGAGCTGATAGCGCTCGGCATCGCGGCGCGTCACGGTGATGTCGCTGCGCACGCCGCCGGCGTGGTCGCACATCAGGGTGTAGCTCACGCTGCCCACCGGGCGCGCCACCCGCCCGGTGGTGAGCCGTGCCAGCACCGCCGCGGCGCCCGGCCCCTCGAGCTCGGCGCGCACCAGCGATGTCATGTCGTAGAGCCCGACGCGCGCACGGGTGGCGAGCTGTTCGGCCACCACCGCCGGCGACCAGAAGCGCGCAGTCCAGGCATCACGCGGCGGCGCGGCGGCGGCCTCCGGCGCGGCGCAATTGGTCTCGTACCACTGGGCGCGTTCCCAGCCGCGACCCTCGAGGAAGACGGCGCCGTGGTCGAGCTGGCGCAGGTAGAACGGGCTGGTGCGCAACGGCCGCGGCCGTTCGAGCGGTTGTGCCGGGTGGATGATGTCGTAGACTTCGCGGTACTGCTGGGCACCACGCTCGCGCACGTATGCCGGGCTGGCGGCGTGGCGCTCGAAGCGGGCACCATCGCACTCGCGCAAGTCCAGCTGTGGCCGGCCGTCGGCGATCCATTCGGCCACCGCCCGGCCCACACCGCCGCCGTGGGTCACCCAGACCGCCTCGGCGAGCCAGAGGCCGGGCACGCCGGGGGCCGGGCCGACGATCGGCAAGCCATCGGGCGTGAAGCTGAACATGCCATTGAAGCCATGCTCGATGGTGACCGCCTGCAGCGCGGGCATCAGCGTCTGGGCGACGCGCCACGGCCCGGCGAAGTCGTCGGCGGTGAACGGATGCGACGAGGGCATCTCGCCGACGCCGCGTCGCCAGTCATCGACCGACCGGATGGCTGCGGGATCGACCAGCAGCGGCGCGTGGCGATACGAACCCACGCCGTAGCGCGTGCCGATCTGCCGCAGATACAGCGCGGCGTCCTGATGTCGCACGATCGGGTGTGTCGCCTCGTCGCGCGCGTCGGCCAGCTCGGTCAGCGGCGTGGTGCGCACGTATTGGTGTTCGACCGGCGTCAGCGGCACGGCCACGCCCGCCAGCCCGCCCAGCAACGGCCCCCAGATGCCGCCACAGATCAGCACCAGCTCGCACATGATCGTGTCGCCGTGCTCGGTGGTGACGCCGACCACCCGCTGCCCCTGGCGCACCAGCCCGGTCACGCGGGTTGCGCCGCGTACCTGCCCGGCGCCGCTGCGCTGCAACGCCGCCGCGATCAGCTCGCAGGCGCGCACCGCCCGTGCCAGGCCATCGGACGGCACCGCATAGGCGCCATGGATGCGCGCCGGATCGAGCAATGGCACGCGCTCGGCAGCCTGCTGTGGCGAGATCAGCTCGGCCTCGAGGCCCCAGGCACGCGCATACCCCACGCGGCGGTGCAGATCGCGCCAGCGCTCGGCGCTGCCGGCCACCTCGAGGCTGCCGACATCGACGAAGCACGAGCCGGCGTCGTCGCCGAGGCTGCGATAGAGCGCCACCGACTGTTGCGCCAGGCGGCACATCGTCTGCGACGTATTGGTCTGGAACACGAGGCCGGGCGCATGCGACGTCGAGCCGCCCGGCCGCGGCAACGGCCCTTGGTCGAGCACCAGGATGTCGCGCCAGCCGGCCTGCAGCAACGCCCACGCGGCGCTGCTGCCGACGATGCCGGCACCGATGATCACGATGCGTGCATGCTGGTTCATCGCATCAGAACTCCTGTGGCTGGCGGCCAAGCTCGGCCTTGCGCCGTGCGATGTAGTCACACACGGCGGCGTCGGTGGCCGGATCGATCGGCGGCAGCTGGTAGCTGTCGAGCAGCGCCCGCACCTTGTGCGCCGCGCGCGCGATGCTGTCCTGCGCGCCGTTCAGCTGCCACTGCTCGGCCGAGGTGTAGTCGAACAGCTCGGCACGATAGAACGCGTCGCGAAAATGCCGGAGCGTGTGCGCAGTCCCCAGGTAATGGCCGCCGGGCGGCACCTCGTCGTGGGCATCGAATGCCAGCGCCTCGTCGGACAGATCGATGCCGCGGGCCCACACGTGCAGCATGCCGAGGATCTCGCAGTCGAGGACGAACTTCTCGTAGCCGGCGACCAGCCCGTTCTCGAGCCAGCCGGCGGCGTGCAGCACGAAGTTGGTGCGCGCCAGCAGCGTCGGCTGCATCACCATGATCGATTCGTAGCCGGCCTGGGCGTCGGGCAGCTTGCTCGAGCTGAACATGCCGCCGCCGCGGAATGGCAGCCGCTGGCGGCGTGCCAGCTGGGCGCTGGCGTACAGCCCGATCTGGCTCTCGGGCGAGCCGAACACCGGCGCGCCGCTCTGCAGGTCGATGTTGGTGAGGAACGAGCCGTAGACGACCGGCGTGCCGGGTTCGATCATCTGGGTGAGCGCGATGCCGGCGAGCGCCTCGGCGTGTTGCTGCGCCAACGTGCCGGCGATCGATGCCGGGCCCATCGCGCCGGCCAGGATGAATGGCGTGATCACCAGCGCCTGGCGCGCC
>CAIQIY010000247.1 GCA_903871975.1 uncultured Chloroflexota bacterium
CGGCGGCGGCGGCGCCGCACGGCGATATGGATCGTCGTAGGTACCACGGTAGCAGCGACGCAGTGCCTCGCCCGCCTCGCGAGCCGACTGAAACCGTTGTTCGACCGCCAGCTGCATCGCCCGGATGACGACGTCCTCGGTGCTGGCAGTCACTGAGCGATTCAACGCGACGATGCTGCCGGGCGTTGGCGTATTCAATGGCACCGGCGGCAGATTCGTCAGCAGATGCAGCAGCGTCGCCCCCAGCGCATAGACATCCGAACGCGCATCCGTCTGGCCACTGCCGTACTGCTCGGGTGGTGCATAGCCCGCCGAGCCCATCGCGACGGTGTCCTTCGTCTTGTGACGCTTGTGCAGCCGGGCGACACCGAAGTCGAGCAGCTTGACGACACCTTCGGGGGTGACGATGGCGTTCGAGGGCTTGTGATCGCGATAAATCACCGGCGTCGGGCGCGTGTGCAGATACTGCAGCACGTCGGCCAGCTGGATGGCGTAGCCCAGTGCCTGCTGTTCGGGCAGCGGTGACGCCGCGCGCGACAGCAGCGCCTCGAGCGAATGGCCGGGCACGTACTCCATGACCAACACCGGGCGCCCATGCCACTCGAACGCCTCGGCCAGCAGTGGCAACGCCGGATGCTCCAGCGAACCCAGCAGCTGCCCCTCCTGGACGAACAGCTCACGGTTTTCGCTCGCCTCGCCGGGTGACACCGTTTCGAGTGGCCGCATCTCCTTGAGCGCCCAGATGGTGCCATCGGCCAGGCGCTGGACACGATACACCGCACCCATGCCGCCACGGCCGATCAGGTTCAGGATGCGGTACGTCGCGACCGTACCACGCACATCCGAGCCGGTTGTCAGCAGATCAGTGCTCATTCGGCCGCTCAACCCCCGCTGTGATCGTTTCGTCCCGCCAGGGCCATGCGCGGGTATCTGACCCTAGTGTAGCACGGCGCGGCAGCGCTGTGCAGCGCATCAATCGCGAAACCAGCGGGCTTCGAGCGCCGCGAGCCGCCCGGTGCGCCGTAGCTGCCCGAGGGCCCGATCGACCTCGGCCGCCAGTTGTGTCGCCTCGGGCGCCAATGCCACTGCCACCAGGTCTTCGGTCACCATCGTGTCGATCGCCAAGCGCGGATCGCGGGCGGCAGCCGCCACCGCCGTGATCCGGTCGACCAGCACGGCGTCGAGCCGGCCATCGGCCAGCGCAACACTCGCCGCGTACGCGTCCTCATATGTGACGCGCGTCAGCGCCGGGGCGACGAGCGTCGGCCGCCGCAGGTACGTATCGCCATCCGAGCCGAGCACCACGCCGATCCGCTGCGGATGTGACGACGCAAATCCGCGCCACGTTGCATCGTGCCGCACCAGCAGTGTCAGCCCGATGTCCAGGTATGGTTGTGAATACCGGGTGCGCCAACTGAGCTCGGGGGCGTATGGCAGTGCCGAGAGCGCCATGTCGGCACGTCGTGCCGCCAGGTCGTCGTAGATCGAATCCGGGCCACTCGCGACAAACTCGGCCGTCAGGCCGAGCTCGGCGGCGATGGCCCGCGCCAGTTCGATGTCGTAGCCGTAGGAAACTCCATCACGCAGGCCGGTGAATGGCAACACCCCATAATCGACGGCGACACGTACGCTGCCACGCTGCCGTGCGCCCGCCAGCACCATGTCGAGCCCACCACCCGCGACCGTCGGACGACACTGGGTGAGGCCGACGACCAGCACGTAGCTCGTCACGATCAGCCACGCTGGCCACGACGTGCGCCAGCGGCCGAGATGTCTCATCATTCGCTCATCCAACCGTTTGATTCTGTCACGCTGCCTCAGTATACTATGACGATATGGTGCACGGCAGATGACGAAGCATGAGGGATGCGCGATGCACGCTGGTCGAGATTCCGGGTCCACGAACGGTTCAGCGATCTACCAGGCAGGGACGCCCGTCGTGGCGACTGCCACCCCGCGCGTCGGCGCGGTCGGCATGCTGGCGCGCCTGGTGCGCCTGCTGGTGCGGCGGCTGCTGCGCCTGACGTTCATCATCGGCGCGGCGCTGCGGCCATTCGCAGCATTGCTCGTCGTCGCACTCACGGCGCTCGGCGTGATCGGCTGGCTGGCATGGCAGCTCTGGATGCCGGCGCCGGGCGCTGCGGCAGGCTTCGCTCGGGCCGAATCGATCGCGCCGATCGTCACCGTCGAACGCTATCTCGACGCGCGCCGCAGCTTCGACGCCGATGCGATGTGGGACACCTTCAGCACCAGCTTCCAGACCGCCCAGCTCAACATGGGTGCGACCAAAGCCACACTGCAGGCACAGGCCGACAACGAGCGCTCGATGGGTGTCACCTACGGTCGTGTCAACTACATCGGCGGCATTCCGACGCAGGATGGCGGCACGATGTACTTCTATGCCGTCGACATCACCGTCCAGAGCCAGAAGCTGACGGTTTCGCTGGTCTTCGAGGCCGATGCGCAAGGCAAGATCGAGAATGTGTCCTCGCCGCTGAACCGCTTGGGCAGCAACTGAGCGCCTGAACAGGAGGTGATCCATGGCGATTGAACCATCGCGTCCCGAACCACGACCGACGTACCGCGACGAAGTCGATCAGCAGCTCGACGCCCGCATCGACGCTGCACTCCATCGCTGGCCATGGAAGGTGCGGCGCTTCTTCTGGCGCATGCTCATCGTGCTGGCGGTCATCTGGCTGGCGTCGCTGCTGCTGCCGCAGGCCGCCACCTTCCTGACCACATCCGACATGGGGTCGGTGATCATGCAGGTGCTGGTCACTGGCGCATACCTGTTCTTCTTCATCGGCTTCCAGTTCTTCCTGATGTTCTACTTCATGGGCCGGACCCGCATCTACTGGTTGAAGCCCGGTGAGACGGGCATCAGCTTCAAGGATTACAAGGGCAACCCCGAGGTGCTCGAGGCGGCGCGGCGCATCGTCACGCTGCTGAAAGGCGCCAAGGAGTTCAAGGAGATGGGCGGCGAGGTGACGCGTGGCGTGTTGCTCGTCGGCCCACCGGGAACCGGCAAGAGCTACATGGCCCAGGCGATCTCGACCGAGGCTGGTGTGCCATTCGGCTATCTGAGCGCGCCATCGCTCACGTCGGCCTTCATGGGCATGGGCAACATGAAGGTCATGATGCTCTATCGCAAGGCGCGCAAGCTGGCTGCCGAGTACGGTGCATGCGTGCTGTTCATCGACGAGATCGACGCGATCGGCATGGCACGCAGTGGGGCGATGGCCGGCCAGGGCGGCATGGGCTTTGCCGGCGCCAGCGATGGCGCGGCACCACGCCAGATGATGATGGGTATGGGCATGGGCGCCGGCAGTGGCCTGCTCAACGAGCTGCTCATCCAGATGGACCCGCCCCCCCACGAACAGTCGCTGTGGGGCAAGATCCTGCGCTTCTTCGGCATGCGCAACCGCAAGCGCGTCGAGATGCCGCCGGTGCTCACCATGGCGGCCACCAACCTCGCCGAGACGCTCGATGCGGCGCTGCTGCGGCCGGGGCGGTTCGATCGCAAGATCGCGGTGGACCTGCCCGACGCCGATGGTCGCCGCGAAATCATCGAGTACTACCTGAACAAGGTCAGACACGAGCCGATGCCACTCGACCGCATGGTCTCGGATACGATCGGCTATACCC
>CAIQIY010000248.1 GCA_903871975.1 uncultured Chloroflexota bacterium
ACTGCTGCTCGATGTGCTCCTCGAGCACTGGGAGTTGTCCAGGGCGTCGGATCTGATCCCACTGGTGTATCACCAGTACGAGCCGCGCCGCTTCATGGTCGAGATTCCGCCGCTGGTGACGCGCTGTGCCGATGCCGGTGATCCGTTGGCGTGCGAGGTGCTGCGGCATGCCGGCGCCGAGCTGGCGCAAGCGGTGCTCGCGGTGGCACGCGCACTCGAGATTGGCGATGGTGCACCGCTGGCGTTGGCCGGCAGTGTCATTCGCCACACCCCCCAGCTGCAGCATGCGCTGGTCACGGCGCTGCACCGGCACGGCTTCCTGGCCGAACCAGTCCAACTGGTCGACGAGCCAGCGCGGGGCGCGGTGAATGTGGCCAGCCGCGCAGCACGGCGTGCGGCAGCCCCCCATCATTGAGCCCCATGGCCGGTGGTGCCGGGCCGGGTGCGAGCCGCGAGTGCAGGAGCAATACCATGGCAATCCCACCAGTGGGTCGGCGCTGGACGCCATTCGTCGTCCTCGCGATCGCCGTGCTGGTCGTCTCGTCGGCGGCGATCATCATTCGCCTGCTGCAGCAGCCACCCTACGCACTGCCTTCGACACTGATCGCGGCCGGGCGGCTGGCGCTGGCCACGCTGCTGCTGCTGCCACTGGTGCTGTACCGCGAACCCGACGGTTGGCGGCGCATCAGCCGGCGCGACCTGGCGCTGGCCGCGGCATCGGGCGCGTTTCTGGCGGTGCACTTCGCCAGCTGGATCACCTCGCTCGAATACACCTCGGTGGCCTCGTCCGTGGCACTGGTGACGACCAATCCGATCTGGGTGGCACTGGCGGCAGCACTGTTTCTGGGCGAACGGCCGGCACGTGGTACGCTGATCGGCGTGGCGCTCACCATCGCCGGCAGCCTGGTGATCATCGTTGGCGACCAGGACGGCGGTGGCCGTGACAGCATCCTCGGCAACGGGCTGGCGCTGCTCGGTGCCGCCGCGGTGTCGGGCTACTTCCTGATCGGGCGCGCGCTGCAGCGGCGGATCAGCACGCTGTGGTATGTGACGCTGGTGTACGGCGTGGCGGCGCTGGTGCTGCTGGCGATCCTTGCGGGCCAGGCTGGTGCACAACTCGGTGCGCTCGTGGCGACCGTCGGCCCGGGCGCCGCGTTGCTGCTGCTCGCGCTGGCTGCCGGCCCGCAGGTCGTCGGTCATACCGCGTTCAACTGGTCGCTGAAGCGCCTCTCACCCACCTTCATCGCGCTCGCCCTGCTCGGTGAACCGATTGGCTCGGCGCTGCTGGCCTATCTGGTCTTCGGCGAGGGGTTTCGCCCGCTGCAACTCGTGGGCTTCGTCGTACTGCTCGCTGGCATCACGGTGGCTGCGCGCGACGAAGGGCACACCTGAGTCGCACTCGCCGGTGGCAGGGCGGGGACGGGGATCACACGAAGGCACGAAGAGGATGGGAGCGTGCTACAATGGCGCGGTGGCGCGGGCAGCGTGCCCGATTCCGCGCCGCAGCAGCGTCCCGTTCGAAGACGAGGAGTGAATCCATGACATCGCCGTTACGTGTCGCCGTGATCGGCGTCGGTGGCATTGCCCGCACCCACATGCCCGGTTGGCAAGCATCACCCCACGCCGAGGTCGTCGCCGGCGCCGACATCAACCCACGGGTTTTGCAGGCCTGGGGCGCCGAGTACGGCGTGACGCGCCTGGCCGAGCGCATTGAGGATGTGCTGCACGATCCCGACATCGACATCATCGACGTGTGTGTGCCCAACATGCATCACGCGCCGATCGCCATCGCGGCGCTCGAGGCAGGCAAGCATGTGATCTGCGAGAAGCCGCTGGCGCCGACGCCTGGCGAGATTCAGCGCATGATCGCGGCGCGCGACGCATCGGGCAAGCTGCTGATGACCGCACAGCACTTCCGCTTCGCGGGGGTGTCGCAGGCGATGAAGCGCGAGATCGACACTGGTGCGCTGGGCGAGATCTACCACGCGCGCAGCTGGATGTTGCGCCGCAACGGGCTCATTCCGACGCCCGGCTTCGTGCATCGCTCGCTCAGCGGCGGCGGTCCGTGCATCGACATCGGCGTCCATGTGCTCGATCTGACGCTGTGGTTGATGGGTCACCCGAAGCCCGTCGCGGTGAGCGGCGTCGCGCGTGCCGAGCTGGCGCACCGCCCCGGCGCATTCTCGGCCTGGCAGTCGGCGCCGATCCCGACCACCTTCGATGTCGAGGACTTCGCCAGCGGGTTCGTGCGCTTCGAGAATGGTGCCACGCTGGTGATCGAGGTGAGCTGGTTGCTGCACCACGCGATCGAGGGCGAAGACATGCAGGTCTGGCTGTATGGCCGCGAAGGTGGTGCCCACTGGCCACGCGCCGAGTTCCTCTCGAGCAATAACGATACGCGACAGCTGTACAACCGGACGCTGCAGTTGAAGCGTGATCGCATGGAGCCACACGCACTCGAGTGCGTCGAATTTGCCCGCGCTGTCGCCGAGGGCGCCCCGTCGCCGGTGCCGCCCGAGCAGTCGTTGCAGGTGATGGCGATTCTCGACGGCATCTATCGCAGCCAGCAGGCCGGTCGCGAGGTATCGATCGATCTGTGATCGTGGGCACGCACTGTCATCCGGGCGTCTGCTGCTGCTCGGTCAGCCAGCGACGCCCGGCATCGCTGATCCGCCACGTTCGCCGTTGGCCGGGCACGATGAGCCGGCGGGCGACGAGCAC
>CAIQIY010000249.1 GCA_903871975.1 uncultured Chloroflexota bacterium
CGGCGGATCCTGCTCGACGACCGGGACGAGAACAGCGACGGTCGTGGCGACCCGACGCTGCCGCATCTGGTGGTCCTTGTCGATCTCCTGGCGACGCTCAACCCCGGCGAGGAAGGGCTCGAGAGCGACGCGGCGATCGCGTTGCTGTTGGACGAAGGGGCACGCCTCGGTGCGACGGTGATCTTCCTGGTGCGGCAGCGAGCGCATGTACCAGGCGGGTGCCGCGCGCTGATCGAGGCCGAGCGCACACCCGGCGCGGCCCAGATCACCTTCCGCTATGCCGAGACCGGCGTGAACTCGGCACGCTATCTCGGGGTAGCCGATGCGTTCCCCGAACTGGGCGCCCCGCAGTCGATCGCGCGCGCCGTCGAAGCGCTCGATGTGCGCCAGAGCGCCAGTGCCAAGCTCGCGCCGGTGGTTCCGTTCCTCGAGCTGATCGGCTGTGCCTCGATGGCTGATGTTCGGCGCATGGCCGAACGCGACTGGCACGACAGTACCCGCCGCGAGTCGGCCAACTGGTTGCGCGCGCGCATCGGCCGCATGCCCGGCGACAAGCCCCGCCAGCTCGTGTTCTCGTCGCGCCGCGATGGCGTGCATGGCCTGATCGCGGGCAGCACCGGCTCGGGCAAATCCGAGCTGCTCGTGGCGCTGCTGATGAGCCTGGCGCTGCGCTATGATCCGACAACGCTCAACTTCGTGCTGATCGACTTCAAGGGCGGCACGGCGTTCGAGCCGTTCCGCAGCCTGCCGCACTGTGTCGACGTGATCACCAACCTGCGTGGTGCCGGCGTGCAACGCATGTTCACCGCCGTGCAGGCCGAGATCCAGCGGCGTCAGCGGCTCAATGCCGAGAGTGGCACCAACACGATCGTCGACTATCGGGCGAAGGGATATCATCTCGAGCCGGGCCGGGCGCCGTATCCGTTTCTGTTCATCGTGATCGATGAGTTTGCCGAGATGCTGGCCGAGTACCCCGACAGCCGGCATCAGCTCGAATCGATCACCCGTGTCGGCCGTTCGCTGGGCGTGTCGCTCATCCTCGCGGCACAGCGCCCGAGCGGCGTCACCGATCAGATGCGCTCAAACATCAAGTGGCGCATCGCGCTGCGCGTCGAGAGCCCGGGCGAGAGCCGCGAGCTGCTGCGGCGCGGTGATGCCGCATTTCTGCCGATGGGCGTGCCCGGTCGTGGCTACCTGCAGGTGGGCAACGAGGCGATCGAGTTGTTCCAATCGGCGTATGCCGGGGGTGCGTACGTCGACCCGACGCAGCGCTTGATCCCGGTGATCTGGCCCAAACGCGGTGGTGTCGACATCGCGCAGGAGCAACGACCGGTCTATCGGGCGATCATCGACGAGCTGGCACGACTGGCCGCAACAGCGCAGCGGCCGCGTCAGCAAGCGCCCTGGCCCGGATTCCTGCCCGAGCGTCTGACGCTGGGTACGCCGCTGCTGGCCGATGACCCCCGGCTCAAGCCGATCACCGCCGCGGTGTACTTGTCCGAGGAAGATCAGCGGGCGATCACGTTGGGCCAGCCGCGCGAGGAGACGGCAGCGCTCAGCCCGGCGCTGGATCGCTGGCTGAGCGGTAGCATTGGCTGGATCAGTGGCATCGACTGGCTGCGGCATGCCGGCCGCCCCGCGATCGGCTTGGTCGACAATCCGTACGAGGGGGTGCAGCACCCGTTGATCCTCGATATGCGCCGCGGCCATTATGCGATCATCGGCACCGCCGGCTCGGGCAAATCTGCGCTGATGCGCACCTGGATCGCCGCACTGGCGGCATCACACCACATCAACCATGCACACGTGTATGCGCTGGATCTCGGCAGCCGCGACATGACGGCGCTGGCCGCATTGCCGCACGTCGGTGCAGTGATTGCGCCCGACACCGAAGGGTTCGAGGAGCGCGTCGAACAACTCCTGCGCACACTCGACGAGATGATCGATGAACGCAAGCAGGTGATCGGCACGGCGGGCGATGTCTACGAGTACAACGCGGCGCACCCCGATGCGCCGGTGCCGCTGGTGTTCGTCGCCATCGACAACATCGCCTCGTTCGTCGAGGCGTTTGGCGGTGATCGCGAGGACACGTTGCTCGAC
>CAIQIY010000250.1 GCA_903871975.1 uncultured Chloroflexota bacterium
ATCTCGTCGACGAGCGCCGCAGTCGCCGCAGCGCTCGGGTCGGCGGCTTCGGTCGAGATGGAGCCGAGTGCCGTGCCGACGACCTCGAAGCCGTAGCGTGCCGCGTAATATGCCAGCGTGTCGTGCGCCGTCACCAGCCGCCGTCGTTCGGCAGGGAGCTCAGCGACGAGTCCGATGATGTACTGATCGAGATCCTGCAGTTCGGCAAGATACAACGCTGCGTTCGACTCGTACCGTGCTGCACCGTCGGCGTCGATCGCGATCAGCTCGTCACGAATGGTGCGGACCATCGCCATCGCGTGGTTGACGTCCTGCCAGACATGCGGATCGAATTCGCCGTGCCCGTGCTCTGCCTCGTCGGCGTGCTCTGCCTCGTCGGCATGCTCTTCCCCGTCGGCATGTGCTGCCTCGTCGGCGTGGGCGCCTGCCAGTAGCGCCTCGATCCCGCTGGCGGCCGCCACACGCGGTGCGCTGGTGCCCGAGCCGGCATACAGGTCATCGAGCCATGGCTCGAAGTCCAGGCCGTTCTCGACGATCAGCTTCGCCTGCGTCAATGCGATGCCATCGGCGGGCGTGGGCTCGAAGGTGTGGGCGTCGGTCCCGGCCGGGACCAGCACCGTTACTTCGACCAGGTCGCCGCCGACACGCGTCACGAATTCGCCGATGATGCTATTGCTGGCGACGACCTTCAGCGGTTCGCCGCGTGGCAGCTCTGGCGTCGCTGTGCTCACGACCGGCACGACCTGCGCCGGTGCGCCTGGCAGGCTACATGCGCCCAGGCTGGTGATCAGCAGGACGCCAACGAGGCTGTACCATCGTGTTCTCGTCAGTTGCATGGTTGCTCCGTGGTGGTCAGAACGAATCGCCGCTGGTAGTCTACACCAGTTGCAAGTGACTGTCAACAACAGCAATGTCGGATGTGGGCACGCGAAGGCGCGAAGGGCGTGGGGAGATGCTCGATGCGCATGGCGATGCAGCCGACCCGGCTGCCGTGGCGGGGATACGGCAAGCCCGTGCCCGCTCGCACAGCGCGGGAGCGGCGGTATCACGCTGCTCGGGGCTACTCGACAATCGACTCAAATGCTGGTATAAGGGGGGCGCGATGCATCGCATCGACACCGACAGCCCCGGCCAGAGATTGAAGAGGTGCGCTCAATGACCGAGCAACTTCGGCGTCTCGCCATATATCCGGACCAACCACGCTTGAACATCAAGGCCGTGATGCAGCAGACGGGCGTCCATGTCTCGACGCTGCGCGTCTGGGAGCAACGCTACGGCTTTCCTGCGCCGCAACGCTCGGCACAGGGACATCGGCTGTATTCCGAGCGCGATGTCGAGCTCATTCGTTGGCTGCGCGAGCAAGTCGATCAGGGTATGACGATCCGTCGCGCGATCGAGCTCGTGCGCGAGAGCGGGCATCCCACCACAGCGCCGGCAGCGGTGCAGCCATCGGCTGCGCCGACAGCCCCGGGGGACGCACGCCTGACAGCTGCGCGCACCAGCCTGCTGGCTGCACTGCTGTCGCTGGACATCCGCCAGGCCCATCTGATCACCAGCACATTGGCGACGCTGTTCCCCGTCGATGTGCTGCTGGCCGAGCTGTTCCAGCCCATCCTGGCAGACATTGGCGAGCGCTGGATGCTGGGGACGCTCAGCGTGGCCGAGGAGCACATGATCTCGGCGTTCGTGCGACAACGACTGCTGGCGCTGTTCGAGACCCGCGCCCCCTTCGCGCGCGGGCCACGTGCGGTGTGTCTGTGTGTGCCGGGCGAGCGCCACGAGCTGGGCATGCTGATGTTCGCCTTGCTGCTGCAACAACGCGGCTGGGAGGTGCTGTACCTCGGTCAGAATGTTGCGCTGGCCGGCAGCGCACCATTTTTTGTGCGCAGTGCCCCCGCGCTGGTTGTCGCCAGCGTCACGCTGGCCGAGCATCTGCCCGGATTGATCGAGCTGGCCCGCATCGTCGAGCCGTTGCAGGATCACGGGCTGATGCTGGCCTACAGTGGCCGCATCTTCGAGATCCACCCGGAGCTGCGGCGCCGCATGCCCGGCGTATACCTCGGTGCCACGCTGCACGAGGGTGTACAGCACGCCCAGACGCTCGCCGAGCAGCTTGGTGCCAACCGCGTCGTCTGAGCGGCTGCCATGCCCGTGCCGTGACACTGCCGCCGTGGTGTGGTGCGCACCCGATGCCGCCTGCACGCGGCACGTGGTCGGCAGCGGTTCGCCCGGGCCGGACGCCTGCGGTGGGTTGTGAGGCGGGCGCTCACTGCTGTTGTTGTTGTTGTTGCTGAAGCGCCGCCAGATCATCGGCCGCCACCACCGGCTCGAGCCACGGTGGCGACGCCGCCTCGGCCGGCTCCGGCTCGGCCGGCGCACTGGTCGGCTGCACGCGCACCACCACGTCGAGGATTTCGTCGGCGATGCCGCGAAACACGCCGCGCGTCGGCGGCACATCGGCATAGTCGCGGCCCACGGCGACGCGGATGTGGCGCACCCCAGCCTCGATGTCGTTGGTCGGGTCAAAGCCGTGCCAGCCGACGCCCGGCAACCAGGCCTCGGCCCAGGCGTGCGTGGCATCCGCCGCCGAGCGATCGTGATCCTCGCGGCGGTGAAACAGATAGCCACTGACATAGCGGCACGGAATGCCGATGCTGCGCGCGGCGGCGATGAAGATATGGGCGAAATCCTGGCAAACCCCGCGGCGGCTGTGCAGCGCATCGTCGATCGGCGAGTCGACGTGGGTGCTCTGGGGAGCGTAGGCGAACTCGCGCGCCATCGCGTGATTGAGGTCGCGCAATGCCTGCAACGGCGTAGCCGGCCGTGTCGGCCATACCGCATCGGTCAGCGCGGCGAGCAGCCGGGTCGGTCGGGCGTAGTGGCTCGGCACCAACGCATCGAGCACATCGAGCGGCAAGCTGGTGGCGAGCGCGTCCCAACCAGCGGCGGCGTCGGGCGGCGGCGGCACCCCCACCTCGACCAGCGCCTCGGCGGTGACGGTGATCTGGGTATGGCGCGGCGGGATATCGAAGTGATGCACGATGTTGCCGTTGTGGTCACGATGGCTCGAGGCCAGTGCGCGCGGCACGGTCTGCAGGCGGAACGACACACAACGCTGCCCGGCATCGCTGCGCGGCTGCATGCGGATCTCCATCATGCTCTCGGTCACGGGGGCCGAATAGCGGAATCGCGTGAGGTGACGAATGATGTAGTGCATGGGCTCCTGCCATGTGCCGGGCACTCAGGCACCCGGGTGTTGTGTCTACGACCGATCGGTTGAGCGATTCACGCCACCAGCGGGCAGCGCCAGCGTTGCGACGCGCAGCGCCCGACGGCTCAGGCACTCAGGGACTGATCCGCCGGATAGGCGATGTATGTCTGGTAGATAGCCGCATCGAGCTGCATGCACAACTGCAGCAGAGGCACCAGATAGCCGCGCAGGTCCGCCAGAATCTCGTCTGTCTGGCCATAGTCGAGCGTCGCACGCAACCGCCCGGCCAGCCGATCGACACGACCAGCCTGTGCCGTGTTGGTTGCCGCGGCGATCGCCCGCGTCGCGACCTGGATCGTCTCGGCGGCAAAACGTATCGAGTGCGGGAAGTAGGCATCGAGGATCAGGAACTCGATGACACGTTCCGGGCGAATCGTCGCCGTATACACCTTGCAATACGCCTCGTAGGCGGTACATGATTTGAGCAGACACACCCACGCCTGGTCATCGTTCGACTGGGTGAGCGCGCCGCCACGATCGAGAACATAGGCCTCGAGCATGCGAGTGGTGGCGCTGGCACGCTCGATGGCGCGCCCCGCCTGAATGAAGTGCCATCCCTCGCCGTGGCTCATGGTGGCGTCGCAGATGCCCTGAAACAGGTGTGCGCCTTCCTTGACGCTGCGAAAGAATTCGTGCGGCTCATCGGCGATGCTGGCCATTGTCGCGCTGCGCACGTGCAGATACAGCCGGTTGATCTGCTCCCACATCTCGGAACTGATCTGCTCGCGCACTTGGCGCGCATTCTCACGGGCGGCGCTGATCGACGCGACGATCGATTCGTTGCGGCCGGCATCGAACGTGAGGCTGGCGGTGATCGCCAACGGCTCGGAATCGACGGTGGTGCTCTGCAGGCTGGCGAGCAGGCGCTCCCAGCGGCGCTGTGCATCGCCCGGGCGCTGGTCGAGCTGTTGCAACGAAACATCGAGCAACCGTGCGGTGTGTTCGGCGCGCTCGAGGTACCGGCTCATCCAGTACAGGCTGTCGGCGACGCGTGACAACATCGGGGTCCTCCTCGGGATGCCACTCAGTCGTGCAGGATCCAGGTATCCTTGCTGCCGCCGCCCTGCGACGAATTGACCACCAGCGAGCCGCGCCGCAGCGCCACCCGCGTGAGGCCACCCGGCACGATCACGACGCGCTCGCCGCTCAGGATGTACGGCCGCAGGTCGATGTGGCGTGCCTCGATGCCACCATCGATGAAGCACGGCGCCTGTGAGAGTGCCAGCGTCGGCTGGGCGATGTAGTTGCGCGGGTCTGCCTCGATCTGCCGGCGGAATGTCTCGCGCTCGGCGGCACTGCTGTGCGGCCCGATCAGCATGCCATAGCCGCCCGATTCGCCTACCGCCTTGACCACCAGCGACTCGAGATTGGCCAACACATGGCGCCGTTGCGCGTCGTCGGTCAACACATACGTCTCGACGTTCTCGAGAATCGGATCCTCGCCGGTGTAGTACCGGATGATCCGCGGCACATACGCATATACCGCCTTGTCGTCGGCAATGCCCGTGCCGATCGCATTCGCGAGGCCGACGTTGCCGGCCCGGTAGGCGTGCATCAACCCCGCAACACCGAGAAATGAGTCGTGGCGAAAGCTGAGCGGATCGATGAAATCATCATCGACGCGCCGATAAATCACATCGACACGCTCAAGCCCCGCAGTTGTGCGCATGTATACCACGTTGTTGTGAACCAGCAGATCACGCCCTTCGACCAGCTCGATACCCATCTGACGCGCCAGGAACGTGTGTTCGAAATACGCCGAATTATAGACCCCCGGCGTCAGCAGCACGACTCGTGGATCGGGGCGTTGTTGTGGATCGAGTGCGCGCAGCGTCGCGAGCAGCGCCTGGCCGTATTGCTCATTCGGGCGCACGTTGTAGTGATCGAACAGGTTGGGGAAGACGCGCTTGGACACTTGGCGATTGACCAGCATGTACGACACGCCGCTGGGCACGCGCACGTTGTCTTCGAGCACCGCGAAGCGACCATCGGGCAAGCGCACCAGATCGGTTCCCGCGATCGAGATGTAGGCATCGCGCACCAGCCGAATGCCACGCATCTCGCGGCGATAATGCCGACAACTGAGCACCAGGTCGGCCGGAATCACGCCATCGCGCAGAATGTGGCCGTCGTGGTAGATATCGCGCAGGAACAGATTCAGCGCCGTGATGCGTTGTGTCAGGCCACGTTCGATCACATCCCATTCGGCACTGGTGATGATGCGTGGCAGCAAATCATACGGGAAGATCCGCTCCGTACCCTCATCGGCACCATAGACCGTGAATGTCACCCCTTGATTGAGGAAGTTCTGATCTGCCGCCGTCTGGCGCCGCTCGAGCTCGTCGGCCGGCAGTTCGAGCAGGCGCTCGTAGAGCCGCCGGTAATGGCTGCGCGGCGACTGTGGTGCAGCAAACATCTCGTCGTATGCGGTGCCGAGCCGATAGCGCGTGAATGGCGCCGCTGGCGCCGTCGGATCTGGAGACATCATGCGGCCTGCCTTGGTGCGGCGACTGAGAGTCGCATCCTATCAGTCAAGCCGGCACGCGTCAACGCGCGTAGTATCCATGCCGCCCCCGCCATCACTTGTACAGTCTGCACAGTCGCCCATCCAGGCCATCCTATGCTATGATGATGCTGCAGCGTTCCCGCGGCGGGGCGCCGGAGCTCGGTGAGAACTGTCATGCGATCGCTCGTTCGTTCGTTCGGGACTTTGCGGCCCTACTGGCCGCTCGCACTCGCGGCCCTGATCAGCCTGATCGCCGTCACCGCGACGAACCTGGCATCGCCGCGCATTCTCGGTGCCATGATCGACGACGGCATCCGTGCCGCTCGGGCCGATGTGCTGATCAACCTCGGCGCACTGTTGCTCGGCATCGCGGTCGTACGCGGAGTCGTCAGCTTCACCCAGGGCTACGCATCCGAGAAGCTCTCGCAATCCGTCGCATACGACCTGCGCAACGAACTGTTTGCGCGCATCCAGGCGCTCAGCTTCTCGTATCACGACCGGGCCCAGACGGGGCAATTGATGACGCGCATCACCAGCGACGTCGAGCAGTTGCGTAGCTTCGTCGGCATGGGGCTCTTGCAGCTGGTCAGCGCGATCGCGATGACCGTCGGCAGCGTCGTCGCGCTGTTCAGCCTCAACCCGTTGCTCGCCGCCGTCACGATGCTCACCATCCCGGCCACCGGGGTGATTGTCGTCTACTTCATGCGCGTGGTACGCCCGCTGTTCAGCCAGATCCAGGCGCGGCTCGGCGTCCTCAACACCGTGCTGCAAGAGAACCTCGCCGGCGTGCGGGTGGTCCAGGCGTTCGCGCGCGAGCCCTACGAAGCACAGCGCTATCGTGCCGCCAACGAGGCGCTGCTCGAGGTCAACATCAAGGCGGTGTACGGGCTGTCGTCGGCGTTCCCCCTGATCTTCCTGATCTCGAATCTCGGCACGCTGGCGGTCGTCTGGCTCGGCGGTTTCCAGGTGTTCGCCGGCTCGCTGACCATCGGCGGCCTGGTGGCGTTCAACACGTACCTGGCGCTGCTGATCCAGCCGCTGATGATGCTCGGCATGATCATGGCCCAGGTGACGCGCGCTGCCGTCGGCGCCGAGCGCATCTACGAGATCCTCGATGCGCCCAGCGAAGTCACCGACCGGCCGGATGCGCGGCCACTGGACGCCATCGATGGCCGTATCGCCTTCGAGCAGGTATCGTTTGGCTATGGCGCCCACGGCAACGCCGACGCCGCGCTCATCCTGCGCGACGTCTCGTTCGTCGCCGAGCCGGGCATGACGGTCGCGATTCTCGGCGAGACGGGCAGCGGCAAGAGCACGATCATCAACCTGATTCCGCGCTTCTACGATGTCACCGCCGGGCGCGTCACCATCGACGGCCACGATGTACGCGACGTGACGCTCGAGAGCCTGCGTCGGCAGATCGGCATCGTGCTGCAGGACGCCACGCTGTTCAGCGGGAGCATCCGCGACAACATCGCGTATGGCCGGCCCGACGCGCTGGCCGACGAGATCACCGCCGCGGCGCGCGCAGCCCAGGCCGATGCCTTCATCGCAGCGCTGCCGGCCGGCTACGACACCATCATCGGCGAGCGTGGCGTGACGCTCTCGGGTGGCCAGCGCCAGCGCATCGCCATCGCCCGCGCCCTGCTGCGCGATCCGCGCATCCTCATCCTCGACGACAGCACGTCGGCCGTCGATGCCGAGACCGAATACCAGATCCAGCAGGCACTGGCGACATTGATGCGTGGTCGCACCAGTTTTGTGATCGCACAGCGGATCAGCACCGTGCGCAGCGCCGATCTGATCATCGTGCTGGCCGGTGGGCGCATCGCCGCCGCCGGCAACCACGACGACCTGTTGCGCGAGAGCGCGCTCTACGGCGAGATCATCGACTCGCAGTTTGGCGAACACGCCGAGCCGGCGGCCCCCGCCGCCGTGGCAGAAGCACTGGTGCGGCCATGAAACACAGCCGTCTGTTCATCTTCCTGGTGCGCCTCGGCGTGCGCATCCACGTCGCGCTGTTCCGCTTCTCGGGTGGGCGCCTGCTCGGGCGCAATACCATCCTCCTGACGACGCGTGGTGCACGCTCGGGGCGGCTGCACACGGTGGCACTGGTGAGCTTGCGCGCCGGCGGTGATTACTACGTCGTCGGCTCGTGGGGTGGCAGCGATGCCGATCCACACTGGTTTCGCAATCTCCGCGCCAATCCGCGGGTCATCCTCGAGGCCGGGCCCGACCGGATCGCCGCCGTGGCCACCGAGATCACCGAGCGGGCCACCTACGACGAGATCTGGCAGCGTCTGGTGCTGCTGAATGGGGTGTATCGCACCTATCGCGAGCGCACGACACGGCACCTGCCGATCGTGCGGATCAGCCCGCTGTGGACGAATGATGCACACGGCAAACGTGTGCCGATGCGCCGACGCGACTGAGCGTCGCGCGGGACGGGTAGGGAATCCGATGTGGCATGGTGGTTTGCAACGCATGGCGGAGCTGCCGCAGGAGCGCGCCGGCGAGGGTCGGCGGGCGGCGCGGCGGTTGCTGGCGTATCTGGCGCCGCACCGGCGCGAGTTGCTGCTGGTGCTGGGGCTGACGCTGATCGCGGCGACGGCGGCGGCGATCGCACCGGTGTTGATCGGGCGGGCGATCGACGAGGCGATCACCAATCGTGATGCGTCGCTGTTGACGCAGCTGATGCTGTGGTTGCTGCTGGTGTATCTGATCGGCGCAGCCGCGGGCCGCACCCAGTTTCGCCTGATGGGCAGCATCGGCCAGCGCACGCTGGCGCGCA
>CAIQIY010000251.1 GCA_903871975.1 uncultured Chloroflexota bacterium
GCGCGCCACCGTGCGCACCGCGTTGCGCCACAGATACAGGTGCAGCGGCAGCTGGCCGAGCAGGCGCCCGAGCCGGTAGACGCTGCGTGGCGACCAGTTGGCGTGCAGGTGGTTGTGCAGTTCGCCGAGCGGTGTGCCGTGGAGGATGACGACCATTGGGACCTGGAGTTCGGCTGCGATCCAATCGACGATGCCGAGCGCGCCGGCGCTGTGGCTCAGCACCACATCGAAGGGCCGAATGGCATGCTGCCGCGCGAGCTCCTCGCGAACGGCCTGCCACCAGCGGCGCTGGTAGCGTCGATAGCTGCCGGGCGCGATGTACCACGTCGGCATCGGATCGTTCGAGACGGCGTCGCGTGCCGCGAGCGGCGTCGTGAATGTGCGCGCGTCGTGGCCGCGCGCGCGCAGCCCCAGCGTCAACGCCTGGGCCTGCGCCTCCATGCCGCCGCGTATCCCGTGGGCCATCGTCAGCCGTTGCACGACGGCGATGCGCATGCCGGCATCTGGCAGCGCAGCGCTCACTGGAACGAGTGCCGCGTCATCGCGGCATCGAGCCGCGTTCGCACGAAATCATGCCAGCCGAGCGGTTCGAGGCGCACTGTGTTGTCTTCGGGGTAGTAGGCAAACACGGCGCGCTCGAATTGTTGCATCACGCGCCGCGCGCCGTCGGCGGCGCGTGCCTCGTACTCTTCGCTCACCGGCGGGCCGAAGACCCGCTCGCCGCCCGCGCGTTGCCAGACGGTGGCGAAGGCACCGTACAGCGGTGCGCCGGTCGCTTCGAAGATGCGGGCATCGGCCGGCGTGGGCAGCAGGGTGAACGCGCGTGGCGTGGCCGCGATGCCCAGCGGCAATGCCCGCACGTAGGCCAGCGTGTCGCGCCGCGCCGGATCGAGTTCGAGGACGACGTTGGTGAAGTGCTGCCGCGTCACGCCGGCGGCGTCGGTCTCGGCGGGGGCCAACGGGCGGCCGAAGTGCTCGTATCCACCGTGCATGCGCCAGAAGCGCCAGATCGGCTCGGGCAGCGCGATGCCCAGCACGGCACGCTCGCGCGGCAACGGCACCAGCTCCTCGGCGCTCGCCAGCACCGCCAGCACGCCGCCCAGATTCTCCTCGAACTCGGGGAGATCACCGGTGATGAACTCGGGGATGATCGCGGCGATGTCGAGGCTGCCGGCCCAGTCGTGCATCCCGCCGGTGATGTTGTACGGCTCCCAGCGCCGCGCGTAGGCATAGTTCGACCCGGCCGCGTAGGCCTGGGCCAGCGCGATCGATGGCGCGTGTTCGCAGGCCGCCGGGAAGACGTTGCCGGCATTCGAGTGGAAGAAGATCACCGCCGATGCATCGACCAGGAAGTCGCGGATGAGTTGCGATTCGACCTCGGAATCGGCGTATGCGCCGCCGGTGTCGGAGACGATGCCGTACGCGCCCTGGACCGTCACCTGCCAGTCGTTCTCGGGGCACGCGTCGAGGTTGGTGTTCATGTTGCGGTTCAGGTCGACGCCCCGCGCGTTGAACCGGGAGCCGAGCGCCAGGCCGTCGGGATTGAGCGACGGAATGATGTAGAGCCGGACGCTGGCCGGTACCAGCGTCGGGTCGGCGCGGAAGTGCTCGATCAGCAGCATCGCCAGCGTGTAGGTATTGGCTTCGGGAAAGCCGTGGGTATTGCTCGCCAGCACCAGCTTGCGCGGCCCGTCGCCGAAACGCCATGCCGTGATCGGCCGGCCTTCGGTCGAACGACCGAGCTCGAACTCGCGGACGGTGCTCTGCTGCGATGGCGCCGCCACGACCGACTGGCCCAGGCTCGCGAGCGTGGCCGCCACCACAACCATGACCATCCAGCGACGCACCTGCTGCCAACGCATCGCCGTGTCACCCCGTCCCGAACTGGCGGTCGCCGGCGTCGCCCAGGCCGGGGACGATGTAGCCACGCTCGTTGAGGCGCTCGTCGAGCGCGGCCAGGAAGATCGGCACGTCGGGGTGCGCGGCTTGCAACGCCTGCACGCCCTCGGGGGCGGCGATCAGGCCGAGGAATGCGATGCGCTGCGCGCCCCATTGCTTGAGAATGTCGACTGCGGCACATGCCGAGCCGCCGGTCGCCAACATCGGGTCCAACACCAGGCACAGATCGACGTCGACTTCGGGTGGCAGCTTGTTGTAGTACGTCACCGGCATCAGGGTGGCGTGATCCCGATAGACCCCGAGATGCCACACGTGGGCGGTCGGGATCAGATCGAGGATGGGATCGACCATGCCCAGGCCGGCGCGCAGGATGGGCACCAGGCCGATGCGCTCGGCGATGCGCGCGCCCGTCAGCGGGGCGAGCGGCGTCGTGATCGCCCGCGGCTCGAGCGGTAGGTCGAGCGTCGCCTCGTAGATCAGGAACTGGGTCAACTCGCGCACGAGCTCGCGAAACTTCTTCGGCTCGGTCGCGATGTGCCGCAACAGTGCAAGTTTGTGCAGGACCAGGGGGTGCCGCGAGATGTTGACCGCCGCCACGCATGCCTCCTCATCAGGATCGTCGCTGCATTATACCGCGAGTCGGCGCATTGCCGCCGGTGCCAGTGCCTCGCGGGGCACGATGCATCAGCGGGCGGCGAGCTGCTGCATGGCATCCTGCTCGAGCGCCGCGAGCCCGGCGGCATCCACTGCCGCCAGCAGCTGGCGGCGTTCGTCGGCTGTCAGCGGGCGCTGCGGCCGGCGTGGTGCACCACATGGGTAACCCCAGCTTGACAGAATGACCTTCAGGCCGGCGATGACCGGCACACCGAGCAACGCCTGGATCACGCGGTTGGCGCGGAACTGCAGCGCCTGGGCCTGCGCCAGCTGCCCGGCACGCCACGCTCGATACAGCGCGGAGAACGTCGCCGGCATCACGTTGTAGGTGCTGCCGATCGCGCCGTGTGCGCCCATCACCAGCGCCGCCAGGCAGACTTCGTCGTTGCCCGAGAGCGCCGTCAACTCGCCGGGCAGCAGCTCGACGATGGCGTGCAGATCGAACAGGTTGTACGACGAATACTTGATGCCGCGCACCGTGGGAATGGTGATCAGCCGTGCCATGGTGCGTGCGCTGATCTCGACGCCGGTGGCCGACGGGATGTTGTAGACATACACCGGCGTGCCGGCCGCAGCGTCGGCGATGCGCTCGTAGTGCCCAAACAGCGCGTCGTCGTCGCCACGATAGTACACCGGCGGCACGGCCGCGACGGCCGCAACGCCACAACGCACCGCGTGGACAGCGAGCTGCTGCGCGCCAGCGGTGTCGAGCGCACCGATGTGGGCGATGATCCGGCCGCGCCCGGCACTCGCCGCCAGCACCGTCTCGAGGACGGCCCGGCGCTCGTCGGCGCCGAGCAGCAGTCCCTCGCCGCTGCCACCACACACAAAGAACCCATGCACCCCCCGCTGCAATTGGAACTCGACCAGCCGACCGAGCGTCGCGTGATCGACGACCGCGCCGTCGTCGTCCATCGGCGTCACCAGCGCCGGAAGAATGCCGTGGACCATGCCGGTTCCCCTCTCTTCGCACTGCCGCCGGCGCCACTGCCGCGGCTGCCACAGCATACCACCGGCACGCCGGGTGCGCCGCCCCGCGCGGGGGGCGTGGCGGCGCGTGGGCCGGGCA
>CAIQIY010000252.1 GCA_903871975.1 uncultured Chloroflexota bacterium
CCGCCGATGCGATCGTCACCATCGGTGACGATGGCACGCTCAGCCTGTGGCAGATCGGCGAGCAGGCGACCTTGCGCTGGCGCCGACGTTTCGAGCACGCGACGCGTGCCGCGGTCCTGCATCCCGCTGGTCAGTACCTGGCGCGCATCGATGACCTGACGCCGCCCGCGATTCAGCTCTGGCACCTCGACAGCGACACCGAAGTGTGGCGCCAGCAGCTCGACGATCGGCCGCTGGCCGCGCTGGCGTTCAGCCCCGATGGCCGCTATCTGGCCAGTTCCAGCGGCATCCTGTGGGACGTGCTGAGTGGCATTGAATTGCGGCGGTTGCGCCCGACACCACGTCACCTCATCGAGCCCGATGCGGCGATGCGTCAGCGCCAATACATGCGTACGCTCGATCCGATCGACGACTATCGCCTGCTGCTGCGCCTGATCCACGACGAACGCTGGCGCCGCCGCACGGCCGCCAGCTTCACGGCGCTGTGCTTCAGCGATGATGGCCAGCAGCTGGCGATGGCTGCCAGCGACGACATCGTGGTCTGGGATATCGAGACGGCGACGGTGCGGCAGACGTTGATGGGCCATGAACATTGTGTCGGTGGCATGCAGTTCGGCGCCGATGCGGCGAGCCTGCTGTCGCATGCTGCCGATGGTACGGTGCGTGAGTGGAACCTGGCGACTGGCCATGAACAGCTGCAGATCGCTGAGCACTCTGGCCTGTTGTTCAGCATCACGTTGAGCCATGATCGCGAGCGCGTGTTTGCTGCGGCGAGCGGCGGGCTCATCCGTACCTGGCATGTCGCGAGCGCCAGCGAGCATGCCCCGCTGGCACGCGGCGCGGCACATGTGGCACGCCTCGAGCTCAGCGCCGATGGCCAGACTGTGCTGGCGCAGGCTCACGATGGCATCGACGGCTATGCCAGCGCCACCGGTCAGCGGCTGTTCTCGCAACGGCGCGCCGGCCAGCGCCTGATCGATGTGGCGGTCGGCGCACGCACGGGCTTGCTGGCACTGGCGTATCATCATGCGCCGATCGCACTGGCACCCTGGCAGCAGCGCGATGCGGTGCAGCACCTGGCGATCGCGCCGCGCGTCGAGAACCGTGTCGAGCTGCCGGTGCAGGTTCAGTGTCTGGCCATCCGCCCCGACCAGCGCTATGTCGTGGCCGGGCTGCAGGATGACACCATCGGCATCTGGGATCTGCACCAGTACCGCCGACGCAATCGCCTGCTGCGCCGCCCGACGCCCTTTCAGTCGCATGTGCTGCGTCAGCCACATGCGCGGCGTGTGATGTTCAGCCCCGATGGCCGCCTGTTGGCGAGCTGGACGCTCCGCGATGGCCTGGTGTGTTTGTGGGACATTGAGCGCAACGAACTGGTGCGCACGATTCACGCCCACGCGACGGTGGTTGCGCTGGCGTTCATCACCGATGGTGCACGCGTCGTCACTGGTACTACCGATGGTTCGGTATCGATCTGGGGCATTCGCGATGGCCGCGAGCGGGTGCGGCTGGCAGCCCACGGCGATGCGGTGATCGGGCTGCGCGTCGATATCGCGCGTCGTGCGATGATCTCGGCGAGCGTCGATGGCAGCATCAGACTGTGGGATCTCGGTGCCATCTCCGGATGATGGAACCGCCCCGCGCCGCGGCATGCCGACGGCGCATGAACCGGTCGTCGCAGCATCGAACGATCGAGGAACGAGGCGCCGACGATGTATCTCGAGCACCATCCTGCCATCTGGGCGGCATTCCCCGGGCTCGTCCCCGGTGTTCTGCTCGTCGACGACGTTCCGCTCGCTGCGCTGACCGCCGACCAGCTCGCGCCGCTGTTGGCGCGGGCCCGTGCGCGGCTGGCGACGACCAGCGAGGCTGAGTTGCCCGAGGTTCAGGCCTGGCGGCGCGCGTTCAGCCAGCTGGGCCTCAAGCCAACGCAGTACCGCTCGGCGGCCGAGGCGCTGCTGCGCCGCTTCCGCCGCGAGGACACCCTGCCGACACTGCATCCACTTGTCGATCTGTGCAACGCGGTGTCGCTGGCGTTCGCCCTGCCGGTCGCGGCGTTCGATCTGGATCAGGTCAGCGGATTCATCGACATACGCTACGCCGATGGCGACGAGCAGTCCCAGGCGTTCTCGGGCGAGGCCGAACATCCCGATCCCGGTGAAGTCATCTTCGTCGACGCCGAACGGCGGGTGCATGCGCGCCGCTGGACGTTCCGCCAGAGCCGGCACTCGACGGTGAGCGCCGCGACACGACGCGCGCTGGTGGTCAGCGAGGGCCTGCACACGACGGCAGCGCGCGATGTGCCGGCGCTGTTCGATGTGCTGCTGCCACACCTGCAGGCCATCGGCTGTACACCGTCGCAACGGGCACTGCTGACGGTGGAGCAGTCTCGCTGGCACCTGCCCATGGGCCGCTGAGCTGCGGCGCGTTGCGCCGGAGCGACACACTGCGAGGAGTGCGCCATGACGAGCCTTCCGGCCATCCCGGCCGGTTATGCCGATCTTCTGGACGATGCCGCACCGGCGACCCTGATCGTCACGACGATTCGCCGCGATGGCCTGCCCATCTCGTCACCGGTCTGGTTCGTCGCTGCCGATGACGGGCTGCAGGTCACGATGGGTCGCGGATCGCTCAAGGTTCGCCACCTTCGCCGCGATCCGCGCGTCTCGGGCATCATCATGGCACCTGGCGAGCACAATCGCTACCTGTGGCTGTATGGCACGGCCCACGAGGCATTGGCCGACGTCGCCGCCGACTAGTATCGCCGCATCATGCGGAAATACACGCATACCACCGACGATGCCCACCTCCCCGCCGATGCCGTGGTGGTGACGCTGCGCCCGGCGGACATGCGCGGATTCGACTACCGGGACCCGCCGACGACGCCGTGAATGCGCCGCCGGCGCCGCTGCCCGATGGCGACGGCCGGTCTGGTCATCTCAGGTTCTGTCACGCTGCAGCGCGACGCTGCGACAGTGCTCGAGCTTGGTCTGCTCGATCAGGTCGATGAGCTCGACAAACTGATCGAACTGCCCGCTGTCGACTGGTACCAGCATGGCTTCACCGCCGATCGAGGTGAGTGACAACACCGTTGAGCGCAGCCAAAAGAACAGCACGAACAGGATCCCTGCAGCCACAAACAGAAGAAGGATCTCGTCGGATCGGCCGCCGAGAAGCATAAGGATCACGCCACCGATCAGAAGCAGCACGCCGAAGACAATCAACCACGGGAATTGTCGCCGATACAGGCGACACGACGCCAGTGCGTCCAACGTCATGCTGGTCACCTGACGATGGCCCCATGTATCCTGAGTGCAGCGCAGCCGCTGTGTTGTCAAGATCAACACATCACCGTCGGAGCTGGCGACGAGCCGTTCATCTGCGAACAATGCGATCTTGCTTGCCATGGCTGCACAACTCCTGTTGCTTCACGACGAACAACGGTGCCATCGCTGCTCCCTGATCACGACGGTACGAACGCAATCCCGACCGTTGCTGCGAGCCGCCACATATCCCAGGTGAGCCATCGACGGCGATATGATGCCCATATCCACTGCATCATTGGCAGATTACGGTTGATGGCATGTACTCCAACATATGGAGCCGTCGATGGCAAGATGTGGACAATGCCATGTGATGCCAGCATGCCATCCCTTCCAGTGGTGCAGGCGACTCGCGGGATTGATGATGCGTCATCACGGCGTCAACCAGCGTCATGCAGGCAGTTCGCCGGTGTGTGGCGTGATCGCCACATGTGACAGCACATGCCTGCGACACGAGGAGCATTGCCGGTGC
>CAIQIY010000253.1 GCA_903871975.1 uncultured Chloroflexota bacterium
CGCGCGCCAGCCCACTGCGTACCGCCGCACCCTTGCCACGATTGTTCGGATGACGAACCACGGTCATGTGCGGATCGCCGGCCGCAGCCGCACACAGGATGTCGTAGGTGCGATCCGACGAGTGATCATCGACGGCGATGATCTCCTTCTCGATCGGCACCGCCCGCACGCGTGCCAGAATTTCAGGCAGCGTCGCTTCTTCGTTATAGCACGGCATGATCACAGACAACAGCATCGCTCACCATCACTCTACGCTGATCTCGCTGGCAGTGGCGCGCGATCGTTGCGCCAACCGTCCGGTTCCGTTCTGTGGCAGCCGACGCCTCACCTGGCCAATCAACGCATCGTGCGCACAAACCGATCGATGCGATCCAGCGCCGCCTCGAGTTTGTCGAGCGCGGCTGCGTAGCAGACCCGCACGTGGCCAGCGCCACTCGCGCCAAAGACATCGCCAGGGATCACGGCGACATGCTGTGCCTGCAGCAGGTGTTCAGCGAACGCCTCGCTCGACAGCCCCAGGTGATCGACGCGTGGGAAGGCATAGAATGCGCCGCGCGGCTCGATGGTCGGCAGGCCGATCTGATTCAACCCATTCACGACGACACGCCGGCGTCGGTCGTATTCGGCCACCATCTGCTGCACGGCGGCTTCACCATCCTCAAGCGCCGCCAGGCCGGCGTACTGCGCCGGTGTGGGTGCCGACATGATCGCGTACTGATGGATCTTGCGCGTCGCGGCGACGATGTCGGCGGGCGCTGCCAGCCAACCGAGGCGCCAGCCAGTCATCGCATAGGCCTTCGAGAAGCCGCCGAGCAGGACAGTACGCTCACGCGCCCCGGCGAGCGCAGCGACGCAGGTATGCGTCACACCATACACCAGCCGGTCGTAGATCTCGTCGGAGATCACCAGCAGATCATGACGCGCCGCCAGGTCGACGAGCTGCTGCAATGCTGCACGCTCCATCACTGCGCCGGTTGGATTATTGGGATAGCCGATCATGATGGCACGCGTGCGCGGCGTGATCGCCGCCTCAAGTGCCTCAAGCGGCACCGCAAACCCATCGGCTGCCGTCGTGGCTACCGGCACCGGAACGCCGCCGGCGAAGACGACACACGCCTGATAGGCGACGAAGCATGGCTCGGGGACGATGACCTCGTCGCCCGGATCGATCAACGCCAGCATGACATTCTGCAAGGCTTCGCTCACGCCGACGGTGATCAGCAGCTCGTCGTCAGCATCATAGCCGACGCCGTAGTGATGCATCAGGTGGGCTGCAAGCGCCACGCGCAACGGAGCCATGCCCGAGTTTGATGTATACGCAGTGTGCCCATCCGCAATCGAGCGAATGCCGGCATCCCGTATCCCATCCGGTGTCACAAAGTCAGGTTCACCAATGCCCAGTGAGATGACATCAGGCATCTGGGCAGCAATGTCGAAGAAGCGACGGATGCCCGATGCCGGCACGCGCTCCATTCGCGTGGCGATGCGTCCGCGACCCATGCGTTCGGCCTCTTTCCTGTGATGGCGCCACGGCTGGCGTGCCCCGATAGTAGCACACTCCCGTGCATGCGCTGCATCTCATCCGATACGGCGGGTGATCCAGCGCGCCAGCCCGGGCAGCGCCGCCGCTGCGACTGCCAATGCCCGCCCGTACCAGGGGATCACGACTTCGCCGTGCGTCCGACGCACGATGGCCCGCAGCGTTGCGTCCGCCACGGCAGCGGCACTGACGGTCGACAGCTGGCTGATGCGCGGGTACTTTGACCACTCGGCATGCTGCTGAAACCCTGTCGCCGCTACGCCCGGGCAGATCAGCGCGCAGCGCACCGGGCTGTCGGCGAGCTCCAGCATCAACGTGCGCGTCAACCCGACCAGTGCGAACTTGGTGGCACAGTAGTAGCCCATGTTCGGCGCTGCGATCAGCCCGCCCAGCGATGCCATCATCACGATCTGACCGGCACCGCTGGCATGAAGCTCGGGCAGAAACACCCGTGTGCAGCGTAGGGCACCATGCAGATTGACCGCCAGCATGCGCTCGAGGTCGTCGGGTGGCGCGGTGGCGATCGGGTCGAAGATGCCGAAACCGGCATTGTTGACCAGCACATCGACGCGCCCGAAGTGCGCCAGTGCAGCTGCCCGCAGCTGCTGGACATCGTCGTCGCGCGTGATGTCGGCCGGCACCGCCAGCGCGCGTGCCGCACCGCCGAGTTCGCCCGCGAGTTGCTCGAGGCGCGCGGTTGTACGCGCAGCGAGCACGACTCGCGCACCGCGGGCGGCACAGCGCCGTGCAATCAACGCGCCGAAACCGCTCGAGGCACCGGTGATCACGATGACACGATCATGCATGGATCTAGCGCTCCAGTCGTACTTCGATGCGACCGAGACGAATGCTGTCGCCGACGGCGACGGCGACGACGTCGCGCACTTCGATGTCGTTGAGAAATGTCCCGTTGGTACTCCGGAGATCTTCGAGCATCCAGGTGTCGCCACGCAACGCCAGGCGCGCATGCTGCTGCGACAACGATGTGTCGTTGAAGGCGATATCACAGCGCTCGGCACTGCGACCGATGACCGTCTGCGCTGTCAGCAGGAAGATGCGCCCGACGACCAGACCGGTCTGCCCGGGATGCGTCAGCACCAGTCGGCCGATGCCTGCCGTCGAACGGGGGCCACTCGTCGCACCGGATTGAATATCACGAGCGATGAACTGGACGACCTGGATCAGGAAGAGATAGAGCAATGCGACCAGTGCAACGCGCAACAGCAGAATGACGACGTCGAGCGAGAGGTTGGCCAGATCAAACATGCGCGCCTCATGCCTCGTGGAACGTCAGCTCAAGACCGCCGAGCGAGATGGTATCGCCATCGCTCAATGCCAGCTCGGTGATCACGGCACCATTGACATAGGTACCATTCATCGACCCGGCATCGCTGAGCCAGAATTGCCGCGCGTGATAGCGGAGCTGCGCGTGCCGACGCGAAACCCGGTCGTCCTCCAGCACGATATCGTTGTGGAGCCCACGCCCGATGGTGATCGTGGTCGCCGCCAGCGCGATGGTCTGACGAGCGCCGGCACGCTGCACCGCCAGATGGGCGCGCTGTATCGTCGCAGTAAATCGCTGGGTTGATTCGCGCTCGCCGACCGGTGCATCGGCGTTTACCAGTACCTGGATCGACCGCCGAGGGACGGTGTCGTCATCGGCGAGTGCCACACGCGGTGGCTCGAGCATGACGAATTGGCGCTCCTCGGCCAGCTCGGTCAGGTAGGTCGCCAGCTCGCGCTCGACTTCGCTCCGGAGCGGTCGCAGGACGACCGCATCGTCGGGATGCAGCAACACCTGATACCGGCTCGGCACGATCACGCGCCGGACGCTGATCGTCTGATGTGACTCCATGGCCCGCTCGAGCCGCCGTGCAATCTCGGCAGGCTGGATCGGACTGCGGAACAATCGCGCCATCGATCGCTCGACGAGTTGTTCCATGAATGTCTCGAACCGATCGAGCGCCGACATCGGCTCCTCCTCGCTGTACCGCGTCACACGGAATTGTAGCATATTCACTCTTCTCTTGACATTCGTGGTATACTGTCGCTGCAGGGGAATTCTGCCTCGGTGCTTCCACGTCTGTCGCGCTGATGACCTGGACATCAGCGGCCTCGATATCGTCGTTGGCGAATTGCGCCGGCGCGGCATGGCACGCACGATTCCTGGAACTGCCAGGGCCGTCGCGTGTTCGCGCATCCAGTCCAGCATCGATGCTCGCTCTGCCGTGCGCGGTCGCGCGATGTGATCGAAGGATCGAAACGCCACTGAGTTCCTCAATCGACCGGCGACATGCTGACCACACGCCAGACACGTCAACGCCGGAGTGACCCCACGGCGAGCCATGCAATATGTTCGGCGGGCGTGCGTTCGCATGGGGTGCCCTTTTCGTTGCTTCCCACCACCACGTGAGAACCGTGTATTGCAGGGAGATTCGTGTGCCACGGATACGCATGAAGAATGGCGGGAGCAACGCTCACCCGCCAGCCCCCCCAGAGGTCACCCTCGACACTCCCGAACCGCGCGAGCGACCAATCGTCAACGTCGCCGAACTCGAGGCCAAGACCCTGAACGATCTCCGCGAGATCGCGCGCCTCGCCGGCATCACGGGCGTCAGTAGCCTCAAGAAGCAGGATCTGGTGTTCAAAATCCTTCAGACACAGACCGAGGAAGCGGGCCACAGCTTGAGCGATGGCGTGCTCGACATCGTCTCCGACGGCTTCGGGTTTCTGCGAAGTGAGCGCATGCTGCCCGGCGCCAACGATGTCTACGTCTCGCAATCACAGATTCGTCGCTTCGGCCTGCGGACGGGCGATCGGATCTGGGGGCAGGTTCGCCCACCGAAGGAGAGCGAGCGCTATTACTCGCTGTTGCGCGTCGAGCTGATCAATGGCATGGACCCCGAGACGGCCCGCAAGCGGCCATCATTTGATCAGCTGACACCAATCTTCCCCAACGAGCAACTGAAGCTCGAGACCGAGCCACACATCCTGGCGACGCGCGTCGTCGATCTGGTGGCGCCGATCGGGCGTGGGCAGCGCGGCCTGATCGTCTCGCCGCCGAAAGCCGGCAAGACACTGCTGCTCAAGACGATCGCCAATGGAATCACGGCGAACTACCAGGATATTCACCTGATGGTGCTGCTCATCGGCGAGCGCCCGGAGGAAGTGACCGACATGCGGCGCTCGGTGCGTGGCGACGTGATCTCGTCGACGTTCGATGAGCCCGTGGAAGACCATACCAAAGTCGCCGAGATGACACTGGAGCGCGCCAAGCGGCTCGTCGAGGGTGGTCAGGACGTGGTGATCCTGATGGACTCGATCACGCGTCTGGCGCGGGCGTATAACCTGGATATGCCGCCGAGCGGGCGGACGCTCTC
>CAIQIY010000254.1 GCA_903871975.1 uncultured Chloroflexota bacterium
ATCCCGCCACCGGACGCACGTGACGGCTGCTGCCCGGTCAGCGCTGCCAGGCTGCGCCGTCGGGAAAACGATGCTCGGCATTTCGTGCGTCGTCTGCGACGCCCCCGAGCGGCTGACTCCAGCCCGTTTGTACCCGATCGTCGCGACAATCACGTCGGTTGGCGCACCGAGTACTTGCCGCGCGCGCCTGCCACGCCACGATCCCGCCACCGGACGCACGTGACGGCTGCTGCCCGGTCAGCGCTGCCAGGCTGCGCCGTCGGGAAAACGATGCTCGGCGATGCTCGCCGGTTTCATCGTGATGCTGTACCCGGGCGCCCGCGGCAGCATGTAGTGGCCAGCGCGGATCACGACCGGATCCTCGAAATGCTCGTGCAGATGGTCGACATACTCGAGGACGCGACCGTCGAGCGAGCCGCTCACAGCGACATAATCCACGATCGCGAGATGCTGCACATATTCGCACAAACCGACGCCACCGGCATGTGGGCAGACGGGAACGCCAAACTGCGCGGCCAGCAACAGGACTGCCAGCACTTCATTGACACCACCGAGACGGCAGGCATCGAGCTGGCAGAAGCTGATCGCACCGGCCTGGAACAGTTGCTTGAAGATCACCCGATTCTGGACATGCTCGCCGGTCGCCACGCCGATCGGTGCCACAGCCCGGGCGATGCGTGCATGCCCGAGCACATCGTCGGGGCTGGTCGGCTCTTCGATCCACAGTGGGCGAAACGCCGCCAGTGCTGCCATGCGCTCGATCGCTTCATTCACCCCCCAGACCTGATTGGCGTCCATCATCAGGTAGCCGTCGGGGCCGAGCTCTTCGCGGATGATCTGCGCACGACGCACGTCATCGGCTGGATCACCACCAACTTTCTGTTTGATGTGGCGAAACCCGTCGGCAGTTGCCCGACGGAGCAGGTGGCGCAGCGTGTCGTCGTCGTAGCCAAGCCAGCCGGCCGACGTGGTATACGCCGGGTAGCCGGTGGTGGCGAGCTGCTCGAGCCGTGCTGTGCGGCCCGCCTGTTGCTGTTCGAGCAATGCGCGCGCCTGATCAGGCGTGAGCACATCGTCGATGTAGCGAAAGTCGACGCAGCGTACCAGTTCGTCGGGCGTCATGTCGCAGAGCAACTGCCACAACGGCTTGCCTTCGGCTTTGGCATAGCAATCCCACACGGCATTCACCAGTGCCGCCGTCGCGAGATGGATCACGCCTTTTTCGGGGCCGAGCCAGCGCAGCTGGCTGTCGCCGGTGATATGCCGCCAGAACGCCCCCATGTCGGCTGTGAACGACTCGAGCGTCCGGCCGACGACCAGTGGCGCGAGCGCGTCGATCGCGGCGACACACACCTCATTGCCACGACCGATGGTGAACGTCAGCCCGTGTCCTTCGAGCCCGGGATGATCGGTGCTCAGCACGACGTATGCCGCCGAATAGTCGGGATCCTTGTTCATCGCGTCGGAACCCGCCAGCGTACGCGACGTTGGGAACCGAATGTCGTAGCTGGTCGCTGCAGTGATGGTGATCGGCACGGCAGGCTCCTCGTGGCTCAGGCATCAGCGAAGGGCAAGGCGATCACGGTCGCACAAACATCGCCGGCGCCCACCGTCAGCTGTGCGCCGTAGGCGTGCGCCGTCCGCACGTACCCGAGGGCGATCGGCCCGAAGCGTGGTGAGACAACCGCGCTGGTGAGCGTGCCGGCGTCGGCGCCCGCGTGCCAGAGTGGTGCCGGTGCGGCGATCGGTGCATCCAATCGCAGGCCACAGAGCCGGCGCGCCATTCGGCCGCGGCTCTCCATGCGTGCGATGATCTCCTGGCCGACGTAACATCCCTTGGTGAAGCTGATCGCATCGAGCAAACCGGTCTCGAGCGGGATGTAGTGCTCGCTGTATTCGGCACCGGCACGCCCTTCGCCGGCCTCGACGTGCAGCACCTGGGCTGTGGCGTCATCCAGCGGGACTGCGCCGTGCTGTGCCAGCAGCGTATGCGCCGTGGCGGCGGATTCGGCCGGCAGCAGCACGGTGATGGCTGGCGCGCCGAGCGGCCGACGCCCGACCAGCAGCCATGCATCGTCGCCTGGCGCAGTGCGGACGATCTGGTGCGGTGCTGTCGGTACGGTCGGCACGCCACAGATTGCCTGCAACGCTGCCGCACTTGCAGCTCCGTGCAGCGTCAGCTGCGCGTAACGCCGCCCAGCCGCACGCAAGGTCACCTGGTCGTTGAAGAAGATATTCCGTCGCAGCAGGTTGTAGACCACCGAGCCCTGGCCAGGGCTGGTGAGCAGCAGGAGCACATCATCGAGGGCATGGACCGTCACCACGTCGATGATTCGCCCGATCGGCGAAGTGAACACAGTGCGCACGCCGGCTCCCGCCGTGATCCGACTCATGTCGTTGGTGGTGAGGCGCTGCAGCAAGGCTGCGCGGTCGTGCCCGGCGAGCACCATGCGACCGATGTCGCTCTCGTCGCGCCATGCAACACCGTGGTGTGCCGCCTCGTAGGCTGCCGGCACTGCCTGCACGATGGTCGGCTCATGTGTGCTCATGGCGCCGCCAGATCCTGCGCGACAAAATGCGCCGTACTCTTCGCTGCCTCGAGAATCGTCAACAACCCGCTGCCCGGATGCACGGCGCCACCGACCCAGTACAACCCGCGGACGGCGTCTGAGCGAATGTGCGGTCGGAATGGTCCCAGCTGTGTCCAGCCGTGGCTGAGGTTGAAGACCGCGCCCAGATGAACAGCGAACTCGTCCTGCCATGTCTGTGCAGTGTAGCGCGTCTCGCTCACGATGTGCGCTGCCACATCGTGATAGCCGAGCATTGGCAGCCGCTCGATGATCAGATCGCGGTAACGCTGCTCGTGCGCCGCCCAATCAACACCGTAGCGCGTGTTGGGAATTGGCACCAGTACAAAGAGCGTGCTATGACCATCAGGAGCATTTGATGGGTCAATGATCGTTGGATTGCAGACATAAAATGGTGGATCAACGTCATCAAGCGCTGAATCATCGATGTATGGCCGATCACGGCGGAGAATATGTTTTGACAGATACAGCTGATGATGAGGCAAATCTTCGTAGCGACGATTGATCCCAAGATAGATCATGAATGTCGAGCACGAAAAGTGCAGCTTATCGAGACGATCATCGGTATAGCGCCCACGATCATGCTCGTCGAGAAGGTGGCGTACACCATGGGCAAAGTCGGCATTGACGACCACGAGATCGGCAGCAACGCGCTCACCCGAGGCCAATTCCAGGCCGGTCGCCCGCCCGTTGGTGGTCACGACGCGTTTCACGGGGGTATTGCAGGAGATGGTGACACCGAGATCCTGGGCCGCCTGGGCCATCGCCTGTGCCAGCGCGCGGAACCCGCCGACCGGATGCCAGATGCCATCGGCGAACTCGAGGTACGCGATCAGGCTGAACACGCTCGAGCAGCGCGTCGGATGCATGCCGAGGTATTTTGAGGGATAGCTCAGGGCATAGACGACGCGCTCGTCGGCGAAGTGGCGCCAAAAATGCTGGTACAGGCTCTCCCATGGGCGAAACGGCAGCGCTGCCGCCAGTTCGAGCGGTTTGAGATATCCAGCGATCGAGCGTACCGGAGTACCGAGGTACGGCTCATAGCCGACGATATTCTTCTGGATGTGTTCCATGTACCAGCGATCGAAGCGCGCGGGCAGATCGGGGCGCAACGCTGCCAGTTGCGCGCGGAACGCCTCAAGGTCCGACGTCAGATCGAGCATGGTGTCGTCCCAGAAGCGCAGGCGCGTATTCGGCGACACGCGGCGGAACTGGACATACGCCTCGCGGTTCAGGCCGCAGTCGGCAAACAGCTGATCATAGACCCGCGGAACCTGCAGGATCGTCGGCCCGGTATCGAAGCCATACGGTCCCGCGTCAAACCCGCGCATCCGTCCACCCGCGCGGGCATGTGCCTCGTAGATCGTGACGCGGTGACCGGCGGCGGCCAGGCGCATCGCGCTGGCGAGGCCACCGGGACCGGCACCGACGAGAGCGATGGTAGCCATGATGCATCTACCCTTCAGCGCATCCTGGGCGCGACTCAGCGCGGCTGCGCCAGGATGCGCACGCTGTTGTCATGAGAGCCAACCGCCAGCAGGCTGCCATCGGGACTGAAGCTGACGGCAGTCAGGCTGAACTCGAGTGCGTGCTCGGCGAGCAACGTGCCACTGCGCGCATCATACAGCATCACCGTACCCGCTGCACTCGATGCTGCCAGCAGGCTGCCATCGGGCGAGAACGCGATGCCAGCAAACCAGCCTTCGGCATCGGGCGCGGCGATCGTGCGGGCGATGGTGCCATCACCAGCGCTCCAGAAGCGCACCACGCCATCGAAGCTCGTGGTGGCCAGCACATCGCTGCCGGGCTGAAAGGTGGCGGCAGTGATCGCCGCATCGCTGCCCTCCAGCGTACGCAGCAATTGGGCCGCCGTCACGTCGTAGAGTGCCACGCGTGGATTGGCTGCCGGGCCGACAGCCGCCAGGTAGCGGCCATCGCCCGAAAACGCCAGCAGCGTGACCGCGCCCAGGTCGTTGGTCGGCAACACCCGTGCCTGCGGGCTGGACGCGTCCCAGATCGTCACCGCGCCGCTGCTGTCGCCCACCGCCACCAGCGTGCCGGCCGGGCTCGCAGCCACGCTCAGCGGGGTGCCGGGCGCACCCCCGAGCACGCCGCTCTGCTGATTGGCGATGTCGATGATGGCAACACGCCCTTGCTCGTCGAGCGCGACGAAGCGGCCGTTCGGCAGAAACGCGAAGGGCTGGCTGGCGACCGGCGAGCCGGGCAGCAATGAGTTGGACCCGTCTTCGAGGATGCGCAGCTGCAGCACGCCGTTGTACCCGGTGAGCACCACCGCACGACTGTCGGGCGAGAACACGATGCCGGTGATCAGGCCCTGACCGACCAGTGCACTCCCGCTGATGCTGTCGTCGGCGGTGTTCCACAGCAGGACGCGCCCTTCCTGATCGCTGACCGAGACCAGTCGCTGACCGTCTGGCGCGAGTGCGATGCTGAAGACGCCCATCTGATGCTGTTCGAGCACGCCCGCAGCGCTGCCGTCGGCGACTGTCCAGCGGCGGATCGTGCCGTCGAGCCCGGCGCTGTAGAGCGTCGCGCCATCGGGGGTGAACTCCAGGCCACGGATGACCACCCAGTTGGTGTGACCGCGCAACGTCTGGCGCGTCGCGCCGTTCGCAGCATCGAGCAGGCTCACCGTGCCATCGGTCGCGCCGACAGCGATCGTGCGGCCATCCGGTGAGAAGCGCACCCCGGTCGTCCAGTAGCGTGTGACACCATCCTGCGTCAGCGCCGTCTGAAACGCGAAGCCATCGATCGCGGCACCGCTGGTGGCATCCCACAGCCTGACGGTGCCATCGCGGCCACCCGAGGCGATCAGCCGCGAATCGGGCGAGACGGCGACCCCACCGATGTAGCCGGTGTGGCCGACGAGCACGTGGCGCACCGACCAGTCGGCGGTATTCCACACGCGCACAGTGCCATCGGTGCTGCCCGAGACGATGAAGCTGCCGTCGGGGGCAATCTCGAGGCTGCGAATCCAGCCTTCGTGGCCGACGAGCGTCTGCTCGATCGTGCGGTCGGCGGTCCGCCATACCAAAACACGCCCGTCATCGCTGGCGCCGGTCACCAGTCGTGTGCCATCGCGCGACCATGCCAGCGAGGTGACGCGGCCGCGATGGCCGGCGAGTCGTACCGTCTCGCTCAGCGTCGCCGAGTCGAAGAGCCGGACTTCGCCGCTGATGCCGATCGCGATGAGCGTGCCGTCGGGCGAAAATGCCGTCGGACCGGCGAGCGAGCCTTCGATGGCCGCCGTCTGGGTGATCGTCGCGGCATTCGCGAGCGTGATCGCGTTGGCACCGAGCGCGATTCCGGTGGGGGTCGGCGCCGCTGGTACGCTGGTGGCCGGCGCACTGGTCGGCATGGCAGCAGTCGGCGCGGCGGGCGGTGCACTGGTCGGCTGGAGTGCGGCGAACGGCGAGGTGTAGCCCAGCAATGCCGGCAATGGACTCTGCGGTGCGAGAAGGAGTGCCGTGACAAGACATAAACCAAGGGCGATGACCACCAGACCGAGCGCCAGCGCGACGAGGCACCCGGTGGGTACGCCCGAACGCTTGGCGCCGGTGGCCTCGGCAGGCGGGGCGACCGGCGCATTCGGCGGCGATTCGACGGCTGGCGGTGTCGTGGGTGCCGCCACTGGCGGTGGTGCAGCGATCGCCGGTGGCGGCGTCGGAGCTGCGGCCACGCTGGGTTCGGGCGGCGGTGCGGCGGCGGCATCTGGCCCAACGAAGCCCAGGGTGCGTTCACCCAGTGTACGAACCGTCTCGCAGGCGACGCGCATCTCACGTGCCGACTGGTATCGATTGACGACGCGCGGCTGCAGCCCGCGCATCAACGCCTGCTCGATCAGCGGCGAGACGTGTGGCGCAATGCCGCGCAGCGGCGGCGGCCCGCCGAGCGGATTGGCCGGCGGTGGCGCCTTGCCGGTCAGCAGCAGGAACCACAGGGCGCTCAGCGCGTAGATGTCGCTCGCTTCGGTTGGTTCGCCCTCGGCCAGCTCGGGCGCCAACCATGGCGACGGCTCGTTGCCCAGGCTGCGGACGGCGGCGAACGGCAACAACCGTACTGATCCATCGGTGGTGAACCAGATGTCACCAGGTTCGGGGGCACCGAGCGTCAGTGCGGGGCGGTGGCCGTGCAGCGCGGCAGTGGCGCCGAGCACATCGATCAGCCAGCCCATCGCCGTGGCCACGTCGTCGACACCGCGTTCGGCCTGTTGTGCCAGATCGAGGCCGGCAGGGTCGTCGCACACCAGCACGTACTGCGTGCCAGCCGCGAAGTGTTCGCGCAGCGGCACGAGCGCCGCGTGTCGTACCGCCGCGACCTCAGTGGCCAATCTGGCGATGTCCGGCTGTGTCGCGTCGGTGATCGGCAGCAGCGCTACCAGCACCAGCCGGTCATCGCGCACATCGCGACAACGCACCAATCGACCCGTCGGGCTCTCGGTGACCGCATAGATCACACGAAAGCGCTCGCCGACCATCTCATCCGGGTTTGCCATCAGTCTGCCCCCACGTCTGTCGGCGCCGTACAGCCACTATCCGGCACGCGCAACGGCATCATCGATGCGCGCGACTGCCCGCTTGGCGCTGCGGATTGCCCCCTCAATCGAGGCCATGAACTCTTGCTGGGTGAAGTCGCCCGCGAGAAACAAGTTCGCAACGGGTGTCGCCTGGTCGGGGCGATAGGGCTCGACGCCCGGCCGCGCTTGATACACCGAGTTGGGAATGCGCACGATGTGATGCTTGGTCAACGTCGCAGCACGGGCATTCGGGTGCAGTCGATAGAAATCATCGAGCACCACCCGAATCAGCTCGTCGTCGGTGAGATTGAACAATGGCTCCGCAGGTGCCACCACCAGTTCGATGATCGAGCCACGACCGTGGTGATAATCCGGCGAGACCAGCGGCAGGTCGGCATAGACGCTGAGATACGTCCCCGAGCTGAACAGCAGGTTCGGCACCGTGGTGACCATCTGGTCGAAGTAGAGCTGGACAGTGATGACTGGCTGCCCCTTGAGGTGCTTGAGATCGGCGAACACCGGGTGTGCCTGGCGCAGCGCGTCGGGCAACGCCTTGCGCAGGCTGTGTACCGGCATCGCCGACAGATACAGATCGGCCTCGACACGTGCGCCATCGTCGAGGACGAAGCCAGTGACTCGATTGGTCGCCGCGTCATAGCCGATCTGCTCGATCTTCCGGCCAAGATGGATCTGTACGCCGCGATCGCCGAGCTGTTGCATCAATGGGACCCACAACCGCTCGTGTGGCGAGCCCTTCACCAGCCCCATGCGCGGCGCGTCGGTCTCTTTGGCGAAGTGCAGCAATGCGGTCAGCACCAGTTTGGCCGACACGCGATCGGCTTTCTGGAAGTTCAACGCGAGCGCCATCGCATCCATCACCCGGTCGAGCGAGCGCTGCCCCATGCCGTGCCGCAAATGCCACGCCGCATACGTCTGGTCGGCCTGGGCATCGATGTAGGCCTGCGAACCGAAGATCGCCTGTACCAGCCCCAACGCCATCCGTGCCTTGTCTTCGGCATTCAGCAGCTTGAAGGCTGCCACGCCGGCCAGACCGTTGAACGGTGCCGGCCACCCGGGTACGAAACGAATGGGGTGGATGCCATGTTCCGGCGAGACGAAATTCATCTCGGCGGGCCGCCAGTCGAAGCAGTCGTCGAGACCACATTCGCTCAGAAACCCGAGGAGATTGTGATATGCGCCGAAGAAGACATGAAGCCCGCTCTCGACCCAATCGCCATCGGCGTCGCGCCAGGCGGAGACTTTGCCGCCGGGTACATCGCGCTTTTCGAACATGACCACGTCGTGGCCGCGGTCGCTGAGCCACTTCGCACTGGCGAAGCCCGCGGGACCAGCGCCGGCGATTGCGATGCGCATGAGGTCACTCCTCGGCTGGAATCGATCCGTGGCGACACATCACAGCAGTGTCGCATCGGGTGCTACGCAGCAGCATGGGCTGATGGATGTGCAGTGGTGGCGCCAGCACGATCGGTGTGGCGTTGCCGGGGCCATCTCCGTCGCCCCTGGTTCCTGTGGCAGCCTTCACGATCGCGCGAGCGCCCATGCACAGCATGGTGCGTCGTTCTCCATCGGTGCGAGGCATGGGCTCCGGCCGGCAGCGTGCGCCATGCCGGGGCGACGAGCAGATGCTCGCTGCCCCGGCGACACTGTCACGAACCGAGCGCACTCGGGGCCTGGCACGTCCGCTCGACGAGCGCCAGGAGCCGTGACATATCGAGTTCGGTGGCGAGCTGGCAGTTCGGCGGCGCCGGATGCCAGCGTCGGTCCACCGTCGTCATGCCGCGTGCCGCACTCCACCCCGTATCCACCGCCAGCGCTGCCGGCTCAAGCCGCGCGACGGCCGGGTCGAGC
>CAIQIY010000255.1 GCA_903871975.1 uncultured Chloroflexota bacterium
CCCGTCACCGCGTGCGTACAGCAGATACTGACGGGCAAATGCCTGCGGCGTCGGCCGCGGGCGAAAGTGGACCAACGCGTCGGCGACGAACGCGAACCGCCAGCCGCGCTGGCGTGCGCGCCGCGCAAAGAGGACATCCTCACAGTGGCTGGCCCACTCGGGATACCCACCGACATCCAGCCATGTGCTCCGACGGAATGCACATGATTTCCCGAATGGAATGAATGTGGTCGCATCGATCTCGTCAGCATCCCGATAGTTGGTCGCAGCGAGTGCGTGTTCAAACGTGCTGTGTGGTGCTGGCCGGTAGAAGCCGCCGACGACGTCGGCGCGATCAGCTGCGAGCGGCGCGATGATCCGCTCGAGCCACGCTGGGTCCAGCGTCAGCCCTGCGTCGGTACAGGCGATCAGCTCGTGGTGCGCATGCGCGACGGCGTTGTTGCGGCCCGAGGGGATATTGTGGCCGCCCGAGACCAGCCGCACGCGCGGGTGGGCGTCGACGTAGCGCTGGACGATGGTCGCCGTCGCATCGCGGCTGCCGCAATCGTTGATGACGATCTCGTCTGCTGGGCGCGTCTGCGCCAGCATCGAATCCAGGAGTTCGGCGATGTTGTCGGCCTCGTCGCGCACGGTGCAGACGAGCGAGATTCCTGCAGGCACGATCCTGCCTCCGTGTGTGTGCGCGGCTCTGCGACGGCCGGCGTGCTGCGCCGCGCGCCGCCGTTGCTGCCGGGTGCCGGCGCTCTGCTGTGCCGCCCACCTATTCTACCCCACCGTGTGACAGCCGCGGCTGGCTTGGCCAGGGCGCCCGACACGGTTTTGTCCGCCCATCTGGCCTGCATGGCACGCCTCCGGCCCGCCCAGGTCGCGTCGCACAGCCACGAAACGGCTGGCACGACCGTCGGTCGCTGGCGTTGCCGTGCGTGCCGGGCGGTCAGCGGAGCTGGCACGTCGGACAGATGCCGTACAGCTCGAGCGAACATGTCTCGTAGATAAATCCGGCATGCTCGGCGGATTGACTGGCCAGCACATCGATCTGCTCGCCGGCGATGGCGACGACGACGCCGCAGTTGCGGCAGACGATGTGATGGCGTAGCCCCTGCTCTACGGCGACGTATGCGTGATCGTGACCGTTGCTCGCCTCGCGCGCAGCACGCCAATGCACCCGCGAGAGCCAGCCGTCACCGAGCAAGAGATCGACGGTGCGGTAAATCGTCGCCCGCCCGATTGGCCCGCCGACCCCGCCGAGATCCCGAAAGAGCTGCTCGGCACTGAAGGGCTGGCTGTAGTGCATGATCTGCTCGAGAATCGCCCGCCGCGGCCCGGTGACCCGGTGCCCGTGCACGCTCAGCGTGTTGAGTACCCGCTCTGCCCACGACATGAAATGCTCCTCCAACATGCCACAGGGTATTAGTGATATCCTGCTGTTTTTAACCACTGCAGTATACCACACGGATCGGCCACACGCTCATGATGAACGAGAGACCGTGTCGCAGTACATGCACATGAGTGAGAGCCAGGCGACATGGCGGAAGATCAGGTGGCGGTCGCACCAGCGAGCAGGCACGGCGGCGCGGCCTGCCATGCGTTGGGGCAGGCCGGTGCCGACATCGCCGGAGCGGCATGGGGCGTCGGTCGCACGCATCAGCATGGCGATACCGTGCAATACGACACCAAGTGGCGACTGTATACCGTCGTTACATCGTGTAAACTTTCAATCATCACGATCATCCACATCATCCGAACAGCGTGTGATAGTGGTATTGATTGATTATTCGGTCAAATCCATGTCGAATGCCATGAATTCATGAACCACCACGTCAACGGCTGATATCGAATTATTGGCGCATGTATTGCACGCAGCCATGCATACCGCCATCGATGCGCACGAATACATCGTAGATCACCGCCATGTCATCAGCGACGTGCGTCGTCGAGGTCGTGGACATTCAGACGGAAGCGGGCGCATCTGTCGCTCGTGGCCGGTGCCGTCGGAGACCGAACGGCGGCGGCCATGCGCGTGACACGCCGCTACCAGCCTGCTCCCCGAGCACCCTGCGCGGTGCGGCAGCGATGACCCACCTGTGGCCGGCACCGCGCACAGCCCCGCCGCCTGCCGGATCGTGCGTGCCACG
>CAIQIY010000256.1 GCA_903871975.1 uncultured Chloroflexota bacterium
CACGCCGGGCAGGCGCGCCACGGTATCGCGCAACACGTGGACCTGCTTCTCGCGCGAGATGCGCCCGACATACACTGCCAGCAAGTCGTCGGGATGACCGGCACTGAGGCGCTGGCGCATCGCAGGGTCGGCGCGTGCTGGCGTGAAGCGTGTGGCATCGATGCCACGGTGCCACCAGCGCACCCGCTGGTAGCCGTTGGCGCGCACCTGAGCCAGCATCGCCGACGACGGCACCAGGTTCAGATCGGCGGCGTTGTGAACGCTGGCGAACAGCCGCCACGCGATCGGCACGCCCCAGCCGCCGACGTACAGCCGGGTGTAGCTCGGGATGTCCATGTGGCTCGAGGCGACCAGTGGCGTGCCGAGAACACGGGCGAGCGCGATGCCGGTCGGGCCGAGGAACGCCGGATTGACGACGTGGATGACATCGGGGGCGAACTGGCGCACCGCGTCGATGATGCGCCGCGATGGCAGGTTGATGCGCAATTCGGGATACGCCGGGAATCGTGGCCCGCCGGCGGGGACGCAGCGCGCGCCGGCGTATTCGGCCGGCATGTCGGGTGGCCCGATCACCAGCGCCTGATGGCCACGATGCGCGATCTGTTGCAGCGCCTGACACAGGATCGCGACGACGCCGTCGATCTTCGGCAGGAATGTCTCGGTGAAGATCGCGATGCGCATCTCAACCCGCCGTCTCGCCTTCGGCTGTCGCGCGGCGCCGCCGTGGCTTCGGCGCGGTCTCGCTCGCGGTGGCTTCACTCGCGGCTGCCCGCCGCCGTGGCTTCGGCGTGGCCTCGCTCGCGGTGGCCTCGCTCGCGGCTGCCCGCCGCCGTGGCTTCGGTGGCGGTGCGGGCTCGGGCTCCGGCTCGGGTGGCGGCGGCGGTGGCGTGCGCAACTTCGCCACCTCGGCCTTGAGGCTGTCGACCTCGCCGCGCAGCCGCAACACCTCGAAGGTACTCATGTCCTTCTCCTTGTTGGCCGTCTGCAGCTGCGTGCGCACCGTCACCATCGCATTGCGCTCACGCTCCAGCGCGGCCTGGCTGCGCGCCTCGGCATCGCGCGCGGACTTCAGCCGCTGCTCGGCGGCCCGGGCCTCGTTGGCGGCCTGCGCCTTGTCGGCTTCGCGCAACTCGTGCAGCTTGGTGACGCGCCGCACCATGCCGCGGTGCATGCGCAACCAGAGCAGCGCAATCACCAGCCCGCCCGTCGCGAACCCGAGCATGAACCCGGCAGCCAGAACCACAGGATCGATCACCACGTCCCCCTCATCGCGCGTCGGTCGCCGCGCGCTCACAATTGCGCCAGGAGTGCATCGAGCCGTTCGCCGATGGTGCGCCACAGGCCGGCGAATGCTGCATCGCCGAGATCGATCACCACCGGCGCATCGAACGCCACCTCGATCTGCGTCGTGATCGGGATCTGCTCGTCGATGGTGACGACGATGTCTTTCTTCACCGGGACACTGGCCTGGATCGGTACCGCGAAGCGTTGTTCGCCGAGCGGCGTCGCGATGGCGACGGTCACTTCGGTGTCGATCGGCACCACGGTGTCGATCGGCACGGTGATGGTGCGCTGGATCGGCACGACGACGCTGATCGGCACCGTCTGCTCGATCGGGATGCTGAAGGACACTTGCTGCTGCGCAGCGCCCTGCAGTTCGCCGCGCAGTGTCTCGACGGCGGCACGCGCCTGCAGGCGCACCTGTTGCGCCGTGAGCCAGGTGACGACGTGCAGCGTCAGCGAGGCGATCAGCCCGATGCTCAGGATGACGAGTGCGACGTAGATCGGTACGAGGCGTGGGCCGGCGTTGGGTGTGTCCATCAGCGTGGCTCCTGCTGCCCGGTCGAGTGGCGGGGATCGCCGGTACGCTGCGCCCAGCGCGAACCGGGATGCTGGTGGTTGAGGTGCTGCCACGCCGCGGCATCGTGGCCCAGGCGCAGCTGCGCGACGCCGAGCCAATAGCCGGCTTCGGCGCCGACGGCATCATCGGCGACGAGTGCTTGCAGGGCGGCAGTGGCCTCGGCGAGCCGCCCGCCGGCGAGCCATACCAGTGCCAGGCCGAGGCGCAATTCGGTGTCGGCCCGGGTGGCGTCGAGCGCGCCGACGATGCGGTGATGCAGCGCGCCATGGCGATCGAGCACGAGCAGCGTCGGTGTCCAGATGACGCCATAACGGCGCGCCAATGGCCGTGCCGACGCGTCGAGCGGGCAGCGCTGGACGATGAACGCGCGGTCGAGCAGGTTGGCGACCACGGGGTCGGGCAACACATGCACGTCGAGCCGGCTACAGCACGCACAGCCCGGGCTGGCAAACCAGAGCAGCACGGCGCGGCGCTGGACTGCCGCCAGATGCAGATTGGTCGCGAGCAGCGCTGCCGGATCAGTCATGCCGAACTCCCTTCGCGCCAAGTATACCAGAGCGCGCCGTGCCCGGTGCATGCGCTGGTGGTATGATGCAGCGCGCGACGACGGCGTGGGTCGTGGTGGCGCCGATGTGATCGAGGAACCAGGAATGACAGAACCAACTGGACGCGCGCTGGTCGTGATGGCGCATCCCGATGACGCCGAGTTTGGCTGTGCCGGCACGATCGCCGCCTGGGTGCGTGATGGCTGGCATGTGACGTATGTCGTCTGTACCGATGCTGCTGCTGGTGGCCCCGACGAGGCCACCGAGGTGGGGCCTGCGGCACGCCACGTGATCACGGCGACGCGCAAGGCCGAACAACGCGCGGCCTGCGCCATCCTCGGCGTCGCCGATGTGATCTTCCTCGACGAGCCCGACGGCACGCTGCAGCCGACGCTGGCGTTGCGCCGCACACTGGTGCGCATCTATCGCCAGGTGCGTCCCCGCCGGCTGGTGTGTCAGTCGCCGATCCCGACGTTCGAACCGGTGTATGCCATCGGCCGTCACCACCCGGATCACCTGGCGGCGGGTACGGCAGCGATCGCAGCGATGTA
>CAIQIY010000257.1 GCA_903871975.1 uncultured Chloroflexota bacterium
ATGGGGCGGCTCATGGGCATCCTCCCGTGGGTGCGGTAATCTCTCTGTCTCTATCCTACTACCTCCCGAAACTTTACGCCACACCCCAGCCGCCGTGCGGCTGCGGCGGATCGGGTATACTGCGGTGGGTCGGGCTTGCTGGTCGACGCCGCGACTGGCGATGGCCGGCGGGCCGACTGATCGCTGATGAGCATGGACACACATGGTGAATCGTCTCCATGGTGAATACAAGCAACCCGGCGGCAAGCTGGTCGTCGTCGATCTGGTGCTGACCGACGGCCGCATGCGCCAGGTCCAGCTGAGCGGTGATTTCTTCCTGGCGCCCGATGAGGCGCTCGGTTGGCTGACCAGCGCGCTCGAAGGCCAGCCGGCGGATCTGGCGCCAGAACACCTGGCGGCGACGCTCGCCACGGCCGCCGCCGGCGCCGAGCTGCTCGGCGTGTCGCCCGCCGGCATCGCCACCGCCGTGCGGCGCGCCATCGACACCGGGGCGCACGATGGCTGATGCCGAACGCTGGCGCCAGTGGCCCTGGCAGGTCATTCACGACACGCCACGCCCCCCACTGCTGCAGATGGCGCTCGACGAAGCGTTGCTCGCTGCGGTCGCCGCCGGTCGCCGGCCGGCGCAGCTGCGGCTGTGGGAATGGTCGGCGCCGGCCGTGGTGATCGGCCGGTTCCAGTCGCTGCGCAACGAAGTCGATGCCGCCGCGGCGGCGCGCTACGGCATCACCGTGGTACGGCGCATCACCGGTGGCGGTGCGATGTTCATCGAGCCGGGCAACACCATCACCTACTCGCTGATCGCCCCAGAGCGGCTGGTGCGCGGCATGAGCGCCACCGAGTCGTACGCCTTCCTCGACGCGTGGGTGCTGTCCGCCCTCGCCGGCCTCGGCGTGGCCGCGTGGTATCAGCCGATCAACGACATCACGTCGGCGGCCGGCAAGATCGGCGGCGCCGCACAGACCCGCCGCGCCGGGGCGGTGCTGCATCACGTGACGATGGCCTACGACATCGATGCGGCCAGGATGCTCGAGGTACTGCGCATCGGCCGCGAGAAGCTGAGCGACAAGGGGACCACGAGCGCGGCGAAGCGCGTCGATCCGCTGCGGCGGCAGACCGGCCTGACGCGCGCGCAGGTGATGGCGCACCTGGCGGCCGGCTTTGCCGACACCACCGGCGCAGCCCCCGCGACCCTCGAACCCGACGACGTCGCCGCCGCCGAGGCACTGGTGGCCGGCAAATTTGCCACGCCCGAGTGGCTCGCCACCGTGCCGTAAGCCCGCGCGAGCGCGCCACGGCCAGCTGGTCTGTTCGCGATGAGGAGGAACGATGCCCATCCGTCTGGTCGCCATCGATCTCGATGGCACCCTGCTCGACCACGAGCACCGCATCAGCCCGGCGAACCGTGCGGCGATCGACGCGTGCCGCCAGGCCGGCGCGCATGTGGTGATCGCCACCGGGCGCATGTTTGCGTCGGTCGAGCGCTATACCCGCGAGCTGGGGTTCGATGACTGGCAGATCACCGCCAATGGCGCGGTGCTGGCGCATCCGCGTACCGGCGAACTCCAGGTGCGGCGGCGCATGGCACCCCACGAGCTCCGGACCGTGATCACCGTCCTGGCGCAGCACGCCGCACCGTATCTGGTGTTCTCGCCGTCGCGCATCGCGACCGAACATGGCAATCCGCTGGCCAACAGCCTGTCGCACTATGGCGAGCCACCCTCGTTGCTGCGCAGCCGCGAGGAGCTGATGGCCTTGCCCGATGCGGTGAAGGTGCTCACGTTCGCGCCGGCGGGCGCCGCCGATGCGACGCTCGGTGATGCGCTGCGGGCGACGGTCGATGTCATCCGCACCGGCGCCGACTTTCTCGAATTTCTGCCGCACGGGGTCGGCAAGGGGGCGGCGCTGGCCGATCTGATGCAGCGCTACGACATCCCGGGCGATCAGGTGCTGGCGATCGGCGACAACGAGAACGATCTGAGCATGTTCGCCGTGGCCGGCATGAGTGTCGCGATGGCGAATGCCGCGGCGCACATCCGCGCCAGCGCGCGCGCGGTGACGGCATCGGTCGCGCACGATGGCGTGGCACTGGCGCTGCGGCGCTATGTCCTCGGCGAGGCCTGAACCCGGCGGCCCCTGCACGCCAGCGGCGGCGGTCGTCAGCCGGGCGGTGTGCCCGGCACGGGCGGGATCGGTGCGTCGCGCATCGCCGCATACACCTCGGCGGTCGCCTGCGCGATCGCACGCTGTGTGTACTGTGCCAGCACCCGCGCCCGCCCGCGCTGCGCCAGATCGCTCGCCAGCGCTGGCGTCGTGGCGAGCCGCCGCAACGCCGCAGCGAGTTCGGCCGGCGCGCCTTCGGCGACGATCAGGCCGGCGTCGTCGATCACCCGCGGAATCTCGCCCGAGGACGAACCGATCACCGGGACGCCGCAGCTCATCGCTTCGATGATCACCCGGCCGAACTGCTCCTTCCACCCCGTCGTCGTGCGCGATGGCACGACCAGCACGTCGCAGCGGTGATAGACCTCGGGCATCGTCGCCGATGGCACGCTCGCCTGGAACGCGACTCGCGCCGCGACGCCGGCGGCCTGGGCCGCCTGCTGCAACGCCGCGCGTTCGACGCCATCGCCGACGATCAGGAGGTGGCAGTGCGCGGGCAGCAGCGCCAGCGCGGCGATCAGGTCGGCGACGCCTTTCTCGGCGACCAGCCGACCGACATAGCCGATGGTGAAGTGTTCGCGTGGCTGGCGCTGGCGCGGCGCGAACCGTACCGGGTCGACGCCGAACTGCGGGATGATCGTGAGCGGCCCGTCGTAGCCGTGACTGCGGATGAGCGCCGCAGCTTCGTGATTGCCGGCGATGCCGTGCGTGGCCATGCGGAACACGGCACGCTCGAACCAGCTGAAGGGTGGCGGATACCAGCGGGCGATGTTGGCCCAGTTGAAGAAGCAGCAGCGCGCGCCGACGGCCCTGCCGTGATACATCGCGTGCGCCGTGGCAGCGTTGAAGGCCTCCTCGTCGATGTGGGCGATGTCTGGCCGCAATGCACGCAGGACGCGGCCGATGGTCGGGTAGTAATGCAGGTGGTGCTGGCCGTTCAGCCGGATGGGCAGCACCTGGATCTGGTACTGCTCGCTGTGGCGCAGCTCGAGGCGCTGCTCGCCGACGCGGGGCTCGCGCCACGCCGACGGCACCAGCACGGTCAGCTCGATGCCGGGCAGTGCTGCCAGTTCGACGCACTTCTGGTGATAGGCAGCGTGCACCAGCGCCTTCGAGAGCATCACGACGCGCATCGTGCCTCCTGGTAGATCGCCAGCGTCTGCTGGGCGGTGCGGTGGTAATCGAACTGGGCAGCACGCTGCCGGCCGCGGCGGCCGAGGTCGGCGCGCAATGCCGCATCGCCGGCCAGCCGCGTCAGCGCCGCCGCCCAGGCAGCGACATCGCCCGCCGGCGCGATCAGGGCGGCATCGCCCACCACCTCGCGCAGGCTGGCGGCGTCGGACACCAGGCACGCGGCACCGCACGCCAGCGCCTCGAGCGGTGGCAGCCCGAAGCCTTCGTAGCGCGATGGGTACGCGCAGATCGCCGCCGCGCTGTAGAACAGCGCATTCTCGGCATCGTCCACGACGACGCGCCGGATATGCCCGGCGACGCCACTCGCGGCGATCAGCTCGTCGAGCGGGATGAACAGCGCACCACCGTGCCGCGGCGGTCCGCCAGCCAGGACCAGATCGAGGTCGTGGTGTCCATGGTGGCGACTCTGCGCGAACGCGGCGATCAGGGTGTCGACGCTCTTGCGCTGGTCGTATCCGCCGACGTAGTAGATGAATGGCCGCTCGATGCCATGGCGCGTCGCGAGCTGCCGCGTGGCATCGGCGACCGGCTGGTAGTGTGGCGCCGCCGCCAGCAGCGTCGTCCTGACGCGCTCGGCCGGCAGCTGCAGCGCCTCGAGGATGTCGTGCCGCGATGCTTCGGAGATCGCGATCACGCGGCGTACACGTGGTGCGGCGGCGGCGACCAGGCGCAGGTATGCCCGCACGCGGATGCCGCGCCGATATGCGGCAAACCGCAGCGGAATGACGTCGAGGATGGTGGTGACGCACGGCACCGCGCTGTGCCACGGTGGCGCGAAGTATGGCACGTGCAGCACATCGGCCCCCGCGCGGCGCGCCGCCTGCGGGACGGCGATTTGCTCGAACCATACCTTGGCCAGGCCCGACGCGCTGCTGGGCAAGCGCACCGGGATGTGGTTGATCGCCGCCGGAACCGGCTCGCGGGTGTCGGCGGGCGTGATGACGCTCAGGCGCAGCTCCGGCGCGACGCGGCGCAGCCCGGCGAGCAGGCCACGCAGGTATTGCCCGCTGCCGACGCGCGGTTCGCCCCAGAACATGCCGTTGATCGCGATGTGCATGCCGCTCCCTCGCTGTGGTCACCGGCGCCGCGGCACGCGCCCGGCGCGCTGCGTGTGCCACTCCCGCCGTTGCGACACGCCGCCGCCGGTGCTACTATGCGCGACGTTGGCCGGAGCGTCAAGCGGCGGCGAGCCGCGAGGAGTACCGCATTGTTGACGATCGACGAAATCATGGCGATCATCCCGCACCGCCCGCCGTTTCTGCTGATCGACCAGGTCCTCGAGCTCGAGCCCGGCCGCCGCGCCGTGGCACGCAAGCTGGTCCGCGACGACGAACCGCACTTCGCCGGGCACTTCCCCGGGTATCCGGTCATGCCGGGCGTATTGATCATCGAGGCGCTGGCGCAGACCGGCGCCGTGGCAGCGTTGGCGTTGCCCGAACACCGCGGCAAGCTGGCATTCTTCGCCGGCATCGATCGGGCGCGCTTCCGCCGCCAGGTCGTGCCCGGCGATGTGCTGCAGCTCGAGACGACGTTCGAGCGGATGCGGGGTACGATCGGCAAGGCCAGCGCCCGCGCGCATGTCGGCGACGAGCTGGCCTGCGAGGCGGAGTTGCTGTTCGGCATCGGCGACGCCCGCTGAGCCGGCTCAGGTGCGGCCGCGCCGCAGGCTGAACCAGGCCACCAACGCCGCCGCCAACCAGCACAGCCGCGCCTCGTCGACTGCGCCACCGAGCTGCAGCGCCACGCCGCCGAGCAGCGCGGCCGCGGCGATCACCGCCCCCGCCAGGCGGTTGGTGGCGCGCTCGACGCGCCGCACGTGTCGCTCGAGTTCGCGCGTCTCGACGACGACGCGCAGGTCGCCGCGCTGCGCCGTGGCATAGAACTGATCCATGCGCCGCGGCAGCGCCAGCAACGCCCGCGTCAGATCACCCGCCTCGTCGCGCAGCGTCGTCAGCCAGCCCTGGCCTTCGGCCGCCGCCAGATCGCGGGCGAAGGGCCGGATGCCGTCGAACAGGTTGATCTCTGGATCCAGGCCGGTCACGATGCCGCTCACCAGGCTCACCGAACGCCCCAGGTAGATCAGGTCCTGCGGGATCTGAAACGGCAGCTCGCGGATCAGGTCCTCGGTTTCGGCGAAGATCTGCTCGACGTCGACGGTGCCGAGTTCGCGCTGATTGCGATCGTAGGTGTGCTGCAGCACCAGCTCGATGGCGCGAACGATCTGCCGGCGATCGGCGCCGGGCAGGATCATGCGCATGCGCTCGAGCACGCCCACGATCCGCTCGGCATCGTTGGCGGCGACCGCCACCATGCCGCTGCGGATGATCTCGATGGTGCGGCGCGGCAAGCGGCCGACCATGCCGCAGTCGAGCAGCATGATGGTGAACGGCGTCGACACGCCGGATTGCCGTGCCGCATCGGGGCGGACGAACAGGTTGCCGGGGTGCGGGTCGGCATGGAAGAAGCCGTCGATGAAGATCTGCTGCAGAAATGCCCGGTAGAGCCGGGCAGCCACCGCACGCCGCTCGATCCCGGCAGCCTCGAGCGCCGCATGGTCGTTCAGCTTGATGCCGCTGACCCGCTCCATCACCAGCACGCGCCGGGTCGACAGCTCGACGTAGGGTTCGGGCACGTAGACGCCCGCGTCGGCGGGCAGATTGGCGCGGAACTGCAGGGCGTGGCGCGCCTCGGCGGTGTAGTCGAGCTCCTCGCGCAACACGCGCGCGAATTCGTCGAACAACTGGTCGAGATTGGCGCGCCGCCGCAGGCGCGGATAGTTGCGCACGACCTTCACCGCCCATTGCAGCGCGCGCAGGTCGACATCGACGATCTCGTCGATCCGGGGCCGCTGCACCTTGACGGCGACGTCGCGTCCGTCGTGCAGTCGGGCGAAGTACACCTGCCCCAGCGACGCCGCAGCGACAGGCGCGGCGTCCCACGCGGCAAACCGCGCCTCGGGCGTCTGGCCGGTCTCGTCGACGATCGTGCGCATCACCAGCGCCAGCGGCGCGGCCGGAACCTCGTCCTGCAGGTCGGCGAGCTCGTCGGTGATCACTGCCGGCAGGATGTCGGCGCGCGCGCTGAGGAACTGGCCGAGCTTGATCAGCACGCCGCCGAGTGCCAGTGCGATGCGGCGAAACTCGCGCGCGATCGCGCCGTAGCGCCGCAGGGCGGTGCGCCGCGCGTACCAGCGCGTCAGCCGCGACCCGGCCAGCACGATGTCGAACCAGAAGACGTGCGCAATCACCCCGGCGAGGAACCAGGAGAGCCGCAGAAAGCGGCGGCGCGGGTGGATCGACGGGATGTCGCGTGCGACGGTCAACGTGCCCGCTGCTGCCGTGTCGCGCGCTTCAGTGATCGTTTTCACAAACACAGTATACACCGGCAGCGGGCCATCTGCCGCCCGCGGGCCGCAGGTTCCGGGAATCGTGCGATGCTGCCGTGCTATAATGGTTCGTAGCACCGTTCGAGCCTGCGGGGGACGCATGCCCTGTTACGAATACATCTGCCACGAGTGCCGGCACATTCATGAGCGGCTGCGCCGCGCGGCGCAGCGCGAGGCGCCCGCCGAGTGCCCACAGTGCGGCGCGCCGACGTCGGTGCGTCTGTCGCGGGTCGCATGGCAGTCGAGCGGCACCAGCAGCATCCCGCTCAGCGCCACGCCGACCGGCGGTGGCTGCTGTGGTGGTGGCTGCGGCTGTCACGCCGGGGGCCAGCATGGCTGATTCCGACACCGCACGGCGCGCGCGCATCGCAGCGCTGATGCAGCGCGCCGGGCTCGGCGAGCACAGCATCGCCCAGTTCGACGCCGCCTACACCGCGCTCTGCCGCGGCGCCGACGGCCTCATCCCCGAGTCGGCCATCACACCCGCCGCAGGGCTGGTCGCACACGGCGACCTCGAGCGTTACCGGGCAGCCGGGAACGCGCTGGCCGGCCGTGTCGCGCAGCTGAAGCTCAACGGCGGCCTCGGCACCAGCATGGGGCTCGACGGCCCGAAGTCGCTGCTCGAGGCGCGCGAGTCGCTGAGCTTCCTCGAGGTTGCGCTGCGTCAACACAGCGCCTACGCCGCCGCGCACGGCACTGCACCGACGCTGGCGCTGCTCAACAGCTTCAGCACCGATGCCGACACCCGTGCCGCACTGGCCCGCAGCGCCGCCGCGCAGCACGTGGCGCCGACGCTGCTGATGCAGACGATGGCGCCAAAGATCCGCTGCGACACGCTCGAGCCCGTCGAATGGCCCGACGACCCCGACCTCGCCTGGTGCCCGCCCGGCCACGGCGAAGTCTTCCTGGTGCTGTCCACCTCGGGCTGGCTGGCGCAGCTCATCGATGGCGGCCATCGGTACCTGATGCTGTCGAACATCGACAACCTCGGTGCCACCATCGACCTGGCCATCGTCGGCTACATGGCCGAACAGCACATCCCATTCCTGATGGAAGTCGCACAGCGCACCGAACAGGACCGCAAGGGCGGCCATCTGGCGCGCGGCTCCGACGGCGGCCTGCTGCTGCGCGAGGTCGCCCAGTGTCCGGCCGACGACCTGGCCACGTTCCAGGACATCACCCGGCACCGCTACTTCAACACCAACACGATCTGGGTCGATCTGATCGCGCTGCGCGATGTGCTCGCGCGGCACGGCGGCGTGCCCAGGCTGCCGCTGATCCGCAACCGCAAGACCGTCGATCCGCGGCGCGCCGATTCGCCGGCGGTGTACCAGCTCGAGACGGCGATGGGCGCGGCGATCGCGCTGTTCCCCGGCGCCGCCGCGGTCGTCGTCGGCCGCGAACGCTTTGTGCCGGTCAAGGTCTGTGCCGATCTGCTGGCATTGCGCTCGGATCGCTATGCGCTCGACGCCGCCGGACACCTGGTCGTCCGTCCGGCGCCGCCGCTCGCGATCACGCTCGACCCGCGCTACTACCAGCGCATCGACGCCTTCGACCAGCGCTTCGCCGGTGGCGCGCCGTCGCTCATCGGTTGCCGCCGGTTCACGGTCGAGGGCGATGTCTGGTTCGATGCGCCGGTGACTTGCCGGGGCGAGGTGACCATCCGCAACCGTGGCGCGGCGGCCGCGCACCTGACTGATCACCACAGCTGGCACGACAGCGTCGTCGAGCTCGGCTGAGCCACAGGAGGCTGCCATGCGATGGGGCATGGATCTCGCCGGTGCAGTCGCCACCGGCGCCGACGACGATGCGGCGCGGCCGGTCGTGGCACCGCCGCCGGCGGCGCG
>CAIQIY010000258.1 GCA_903871975.1 uncultured Chloroflexota bacterium
CCAGAGATTCGCCAGGCGATCGAGTCCAAGATGGCGGCGACGAGCGTGTTTGGCGGGATCGTCCTGGTGATCGCGAGCATCGGCATCCTGAATCTGATGCTGATGGCCGCATTCGAGCGCACGCGCGAGATGGGTGTGCTGGCGGCGTTGGGCATGCGTGGTTCGCGCATTACGCTGTTGTTCATCATCGAGGGCGCACTGATCGGGGTCGTCGGGGCACTCGTCGGCACCATCGTTGGCGGCCTGCTCGTCGGAGCCCTCGGCGCCGTCGGGATCGATCTGTCGCTGGCTGCGGGCATGGGCGAACTTTCGGCATTGATGGGCGATCGATTGCGGCCAACGATCAGCCTCACCGATGTCTTCGGCCGAGTGCTGCTGGTCGTTGCCATCACGGCGTTGGCTGCATGCTGGCCGGCATGGCAGGCAGGGCGGCGCGAACCATCGGCCGCGCTGCGCCACGTCTGAGCTGTACGGGTGAGGAGGGAGCATGTCCACCGCTCGTCTGTGGCATCTGGCGTGGCGGGATCTGGGCCGCAACCGTCGGCGCACGGGGTTCACCATCGTCGCCGTGGCGCTCGGCTTGGCGTTGCTGATGATGACCAATGCCCTGATCGCCGGCGTCGTGGACGACTCGTTGCAGAACAGTATCATGTTGCGCACCGGCCACATTCAGCTCCGTGCAGTGGACGCTCGAGATGGCGACGTGAGCGTGCGCTGGCGCGATCTGCTGCTCGACCCCGAGGCGCGTGTCGCGCAGGCCGCCGCACTGCCGCACGTGCGCTCGGCGACGCCGGTGTTGTGGGCTGGCGGGATGCTGGCCAGCGCCGAGGAGTCGGTCGGGCTGCAGGTGTACGGCATCGATCCCGCAGCATCGACGTATGATCAATTGCGCGCAGCGGTGCAGCGAGGGCAGTTTCTGGCGTCCGACGCGCGCGATGGAGTAGCGCTTGGTGAGTCGCTCGCCGACATGTTGCATGTTGATGTCGGCGGACAGGTGCGCCTGACGATCGCTGATTCCGAGGGGATGGCGCGCGAGGCGAGCCTGACGGTGCAGGGAGTCTATGCGACTGGCATTCCGGCGTTTGATGATCATGCGGTGCTGGTACCGCTGGCGACGGTGCAACGATTGAGCGATACCAGTCGGCGCGTCAGCGCGATCGTGATCCATCTCGATGATGCGCGAGCGACGGACGAGGTCGTTGCCGCACTGGCCAGTGACGGCGTGCGCCTGCAGACCTGGGAGCAGCTCAACCAGCAGGTCATCCAGACGATGCAATCGGCGTCGGCATTCTATGTGCTTCTTGATGCGATCGTCATCCTGATCGTCGCGTCGGTCATTGTCAACACGCTGCTGATGTCGATCTTCGAGCGGCTGCGCGAGATCGGGGTCCTGCTGGCGATCGGCATGCGTGGCCACGACGTGCTCCGGTTGATGCTGCTCGAAGCGGCGCTCCTCGGTGCCGCCGGTATTCTGGTGGGGCTGATCATCGGTGGTGTGGGCGTCACCTATCTGATGGTGATCGGCATCAGCATTGATCGATCCGTCGCAGGCGTGGCAGGTGATGCGATTGCGATCAGCAGTACCATGTATGGGCGGGTGGTCCCCGAGGTGTTTGCCGGGCTGGCGCTGGCGATGCTGGTGATCACGACGGCTGCCGCGGGGTATCCGGCGTGGTATGCAGCCCGCCTGGAGCCAGCACGAGCATTGCGTGGACGCTGATGCCCGCCACGAAGCCATGTGATTCGCGATTGCGTCGGGGGCGGTGGCCATCCAGCGAGCGATATCGATGCAGCAGCGCCGGCGGATGCTTGCCGCATCGCCAGCTGCGAGCGCCGCGTCGGCCGAGAGACTGTACGCCATGCTTGACAGCGATCGGCATTGGTCGGCTTGTGTCAGTCGTAGCCATGCGGTGTGACACATCGGCAGCGCCACCCGTGGCGAGCGCCCGGGTCGGTGCGGCGACGCCTGCCCCGAACGCGTCAGCGATGCGGCGCCCTCCCGATGCCGGCAGTGGCAGAACCTGGCACCGAAAGGCTGATCATTCATGACAACGACCGTTCGACTTGAGCACGTCACCCGACGCTACGCCATCGGCACCGCCGAGACTCGCGCGCTCGACGACGTAAGTCTGACGATTGAGGCCGGCGAATTCACCGCACTCGTCGGCCCGTCTGGCTCGGGCAAGACAACACTGCTGCAGCTGATCGGATGCCTCGACCGACCCGATCAGGGCGTGATCACGCTGGGCGACCAAGTCGTGACGGGGCTATCGGCCGACCAGCGAGCCGACCTGCGACTCCGCAGCATTGGCTTCGTCTTTCAGTTCTTTGCGCTCGTGCCGGTACTGACGGCATTCGAGAACGTGGAATTGCCGCTGCTGCTGGCAGGCGTTGCGACGGCTGAGCGGCGCGCGCGAGTGCACGAACTGCTCGACGCGGTCGGCATCGCCGATCGGGCGAAGCATCGCCCCGACCAGTTGAGCGGCGGTGAACAACAGCGCGTCGCCATCGCGCGGGCACTGGCACCGCGGCCGCTGTTGGTTCTGGCTGATGAGCCGACGGCCAATCTGGATACCGTCAACGGGCAACAAGCGATGGAGATCATGCAACGGCTGAATCGCGAGCGTGGCACGGCGTTCGTGTTTGCGACCCATGATCCGCGGGTGATGCACTATGCGCGACGCATCGTCGAATTGCGTGATGGACATGTTGTCGCGGATCACTGCGAGTCAGTGCCGTCGTAAGCAGCCCGTTGGCGCACGCGTTGCTGCAGGCGCGACATGGTGATTGCGTCTGGGTCGTGTCACCGACACGCGCAGCGGTGCCCAAGTTCGCCACCGCGTTGATGGTGCCACCATGATTCACGACGATGCATGCTCCTCGATAAATCAGCCCACGGTGTGATGAGCCGCGTGTGACGAATCACAAGGGCGGCAATGATGAAGCCAGCCCCGGTGGTATGCATCGGGTGCGACACCATGACGAGGCACAATGCTGTATTGGTTCGAAGCCGAGATATTGCCAGGAATCGAGCCGCTGGCGCTCGCCGAGCTTCGTCGGATCGCCGATGATATCGACCACGTCGGCGCGGGGGCGGTGCGGTTCCGGTTCACAGGTGCGCTATCGACGCTGAGCACACTGCGCATGAGCACCACAATCTACGCGCTCGGCAGATTCGCCGAGCCCCGACCGCGCGCGCTGCTCGGGCACGCCAATCTGCAGCGCATCGTCGACGCCTGCCAGCACGTCCGTGCCGGGTGGCCAGCTGCGACGTTCACGACACTGCGCGTGAGCGCTGCTGGTGAGAACAGCACCGTGATGCGCCGCCTGCGCGATGAGCTGGCCGGGCAGCTCGGCCTCATCGCCACCGACGGTGACGGTGACCTGCTGGTACGCCTGCGCCGTGCTGACGATGCCGACGGCTGGGATGTCTTGATTCGCCTCACGCCCCGGCCGCTCGCCAGCCGTGCCTGGCGGCGTTGTTCACGGCCAGGTGCTCTGGCTGCGCCGCTCGCCGCGGCGATGATGGAGCTCACCGAGCCATCGCCGAGCGATGTGGTTGTGAACCTGTGCTGTGGTTCAGCCACGCTGCTGATCGAGCGTGGTGCGCGCGCACCGTGGAACACGGCATGGGGCATCGATCTGGATGCTGACGCGTTGGCATGTGCCAGCGAGAATCTGACTGCCGCCGGGATGCACGCACGCGTGCACCTGGCGGCCCACGATGCCCGTGCGTTGCCATTCGATGATGAGTATGCCTCGGTCATCTGCGCCGATCTGCCCTATGGCCGCCTGGTTGGTTCGCACCACGACAACCTGCAGCTCTACCCGGCGCTGATCACCGAAGCGGCACGCATCGCACGACCGCGGGCGCGTATGGCGCTGATATCGCACGAGGTACGCCTGCTCGAGCAGACGCTGCAGCGGGCGGCAGCGTGGTGGCGCGTTCGTCAATGGTTGCGCGTGCGCGTCAGCGGCATGACGCCAGTGGTCGCCGTGCTCGAGCGTACCGACCATCGGGCCTGATCACCGCTTCATGCGCCGAGCTCCGATGCTGCAGCACGGGTGGCTGCCCGCTGTTGCTCGTGGCGGCGAATCGCCACGAGCAACACGGCGATGTCGGCAGGATTGACTCCCGCCAGGCGCCCGGCCTGCCCGATCGTGCGTGGACGCACGCGTTCAAGCACCTGGCGTGCCTCGAGGCGCAATCCGGTGATGCTCGCGATGGCGAGATCGCCAGGAATGGGATGTTGCTCCATGCGTTGCGCGCGTGCGACCTCGCGCTCCTGGCGCTCGAGATACCCTCCATAGCGCGCCTCGGTCTCGGCCTGTGCGACGATGTGTGCCGGCTCGTCGGGCAATTCGGTCAGGCTGCGCACGTGTGCATAGTGCACGTCGGGTCGACGCAGCAACAACGCGGCAGTCGTCTCGGACTGCAGTTCGGCGAGCCCGAGTGCGCGCAGTTGCGCGTTGACTGCCGCTGTCGGGTAGATGTGTTGCCGTTCCAATGCCGTGCGCACGCGCCCAAGCGCCGCGCGGCGTTGCTCTACCTGGTCGGCATGCGCTGCATCGATCAATCCAAGCCGTGCGGCATGCGGCGCCAGCCGTAGATCAGCCGTGTCGTGCCGCAGCAACAGGCGATGCTCGGCGCGCGATGTGAACATGCGATACGGCTCGTGCAGCGCCTTCGTCACCAAATCATCGACCAGCACGCCGAGGTATGCCTCGTCGCGGCGCAGAATGAGGGGGGCACGCCCTTGCAACCAGCAGGCCGCATTGATGCCCGCGAGCAACCCCTGCGCGGCGGCTTCTTCGTAGCCGGTCGTGCCGTTGATCTGACCGGCGAGAAACAGGCCGTCGAGGCGGCGCGCCGCGAGCGTCGCCGTCAGTTCGCCGGCTGCAATCGCATCATATTCGATGGCATAGCCGGGGCGCATCAGCTCGACGCGTCGCAACGCCGGGATGCTCCGCAGCATGGCCCATTGGACATCCTCGGGGAGCGACGTGTTGCATCCCTGGACGTACACCTCG
>CAIQIY010000259.1 GCA_903871975.1 uncultured Chloroflexota bacterium
CGGCACCGCCATCAGCAGGCTCGCGCCAGCGCTGCGCGCCAGCGCCGACCACGGCAGATTCACCCCCAGCACCTGCCGCAACGCCACGACCGTCGCCAGACGCGACACCACCCGCGCCGCCGCGACCGCGATCGCCGCGCCGATCAGCCCAAAGCCTGGCACCAGCGCGATCAGCAACGGCACGCTCACCAACGCCAACGCACGCGACACCAGCACCGGGCGATAGCGCTCATAGACCATCAGCACATTATGGGGAATGCTCAGCAGCGACTCGAGAAAGGTTCCGGCGATCAGGATGGCGATCAGCGTCACCGTCTCGGTGTAGGCGGGATACAACAGCGCCAGCAGTCGTGGCGTGAGCACCGCCAGCGCCATGCCGGCGGGGAACAGCATCAGGCCGAACAGGCGCGTCAGCGCCGCAGTCGCGTCACCGAGCGCGGCAGGGTCATCGCGCCCCCGGATGCGTGCCAGCAGGGGTGTCACGACGCCGCTGAACGGCATATATGCGTAGCCCAGGTAATCCTTGGCGAACTTGTAGGCGAATGCCAGCACCGCGACCTGCTCGAGGCGCATCCCCAGGCCGAACAGCACGAACGTGAGGAACTGCACGTCGTAGCACCAGCCGCTCAGCTGCACCAACCAGCTCATGCCGGCGAAGCGGGCGAAGCGTGGCAGCAGTGTCCGATCACCGGACACCGGCGTCGTCGCGGGGGGCACGGCTGCAGCCGCGCGGCGTGCCTGCTGGGTCGCCAGCAGCAGCGCGACCACTGGTGTCAGGCACAGCCCGAGCAGGACGCCGCTCAGCCCCCAGCCCGGCACCAGCAGCGCGATGATCAACACGGGCTGGAGCAGCGTCACCACGATGGTGATCAGGTTCCAGGCCCGCTGCTTGAAGTACGCCGTGAGGAACTGCATCGCGACATCGTAGAGCGCACCGAACAGCACCAGCACGCCCACGGCGGCGAGAAACCACGTGCCCCGCGCGGCGATGAGGTCGACCAGGCCACGTTGCCGTGCGATCTCGCCGGCGATGCTCGCCTGCTCGGCGGCATCATGCGCCGCAGCGGCCTGGGTCTCCAATGCGGCAAGGTGCTGCTGCTCGCGTTGCAGCACCAGCCCGATGATCGGCTGATGGGCCAGCGCCAGCGCCAGCAGACACAGCGCCACCAGCGCGAGCTTCACGCCGACGATGCCACGCATGAAGCGCCCCAGCCCGGCGCGGCCGTGATTGCGCTCGACCTCGGGCACGAAGCGTGGCAGCGCCCGCTCGATCCCCGGATCGGCATACAACCCGATCGTCGCCGCCAGGCCGGTGAGCAACGCCAGCACGCCGTACTCGGCGGGCGTCAGCGCGTTGAACAACAGAACATTCGCCACCAGCCCGACCAGCAGTCGCGCCGGAAACAGCAGGGCGTTCCAGGCCGCTGCACTCGCTACCCGCTCGCTCAGGCTCATGGCTCGCTCCTGCGCCACAGGCTCACGCCGTCGGCAGCAGCCAGCAGCGTGATCCGCCCGTCACGCTGTGCCGCCGCCAGCCAGGCCTCGCCCGTCGGGCGCGCCTCGCGGGCATCGATCAGCAGGTACTCGGCCAGATCCAGCTTTTCGGCGGGGTAGATGATGTTGCCGGGAAAGAAGTACAGCCGCTCGCGGCGGGCGACATGCGGCCCGATCGTGCTGGTCGTCGCCAGCGCGGCGTCGGCCGGCACCAGCGCGATCAGCCGCGCCACCGCCGCCTCGCGCGCCGGGTCGCGGTCGTCGCGCAGCGCCAGCGACACGACCGGATTCCGTAGCGCCAGATTGCAGCCGATCGCCAACGCGAGCAGCACTGCCAGGCTGCGGCCACGCCACGCGGGCCAGCGCCGCACCAGCTCCAGCCAGGTGAGCGCCGCCGCCAGCACGAGGAACGGCACGATCGCCGCCTGGTAGTGATAGCGCGGCGAGGCATGGATGTTGGGCGAGCTCGACAGCAGGTTCAGCGCAAAGATCGGCGCCGTGATCAGCAGCAGCCGCGGTTGGCCGAACGCCAGAAAGGCGAAGGGCACGAACATCGCGAACAGATACCACAACCGGTCGGCGCTGCCGATCACCCCCAGGACGTCCATCGGCCGGGTCACGAGGGTCTGCAGCATCGCCAGCGGTGTGTCGCCCAGCCAGCCGTAGATCACGCGGGTGTACAGGAACGGTGCACCACCACGGAACCACGGCACCAGCACGCCGACGGCCAGCACCAGCCAGCCGAGGCCGATGACGATCGGCAACCAGCCGAACACCAGGCGGTCGCGCCGCGGCACCGCCCGCCCGGCCCGCCACCAGTGCTCGCTCAGCTGCCAGGCGCCGATGCCCGCCACGACCAGGCCGACGTCGCTGCGGCAGCCGAGCGCCAGCGCAGTGCAGCCCCAGAACACTCGCGCATCGCGCCGGCCGAGTGCCCACAGTGCCCACAACAGCGACGTCGTGGCGAAGGCGCGGATCTGGAACTCGTAGAGGTTGGTGTACTGTACCGGCAGGTACAGCAGGTACATCGCCGCGAAGACCACGCCGCTCCAGCGATCGCCGCCATGCAGCTGCACCAGCCGCGCGACCGCCACCGCACCCAGCGCGACGACCAGCGTCTTGATGAACAGCATCGTCGGCACACCGGGCAGCATGGCGTAGAGCGGCGCCAACAGCAGCTCGCTGGGGATCAGATCGATGCCGAGGTACGACTCCGTCGCGGCAAATGCCGACGTGGCGGCGATCCGACCGTGGGCCGTGTTCCACAACACCTGTTCGTGCACGGCGAGGTCGAATCCCATCAGGTGGGCGTCGTATTTGAACCAGGCAGCGCCGCCGAATACTGCCACGTATCCGGCCAACAGCACGGCCAGCACGACGCTGCTCGACGCCGGCGCGTCGCCACGGGCATTCACTGCCGCACCGTCGCGACGCGGGTGAACCACATGATCACCGCCGAGAGCAGCGTCAGGGCGGCGACGCTGCCGATCACCAGCGGCGCTGCCCGGCCGCGGCGCCAGAGCTGCCCGAGCAGGGCGCCGGTGCCGAGTGCCAGCACCGGCAGCACGTAGAACACATGCTTGTCGACCATCGACATGCGGCTGCCGGCGATGAGGAACAGCACGCCGACTGCCAGCCACGCACCGAGCAGGATGCGCATCCAGCGCGGCCGGATGCAGCTCAGCCCGGCCAGGCCGATGAGCAGGACGAGCTGCATGCCATAGTGGCCACTGGCGCGGAAATACCCGAGACGCGGCCAGTAGGCCGCGAGATATTCGCCGAATGGCGGGCGCACGACGGCGTTGACCCCCTCGCCGTCGCCGGCGTGCAGAAAGTAGGGGATGGTGCGCTGCCAGATCGGGCCGAGGTATTGACCATAGTAGATCAGCAGCGCCGCGGCGCTCGCCAACAGCGTGGCCATGCCGATGGCGCGCGCACGCTGGCGCTCGGCGCCATCGCCGAGCAGCGCCAGGCCGGCCAGCGCGATCACCAGGCAGACCCCCATGAAGACCGCCATCACGGTGTAGATCAGGAACGTCAGCAGCAGCATCAGGCTCAGCACCAGCACCAGGCGCGGCCGGGGCAACGCCCGCCACTGCACCACCACCAGCGTCGTGCTCGCCAGCGTCCACCACATGCCGTAGGTCGTCGGCAGGTTGCCCCACGAGTGCAGCAGGAACGTGGCGGGTGTCACGGCGTAGGCCAGCGCGGCGAAGAGTGCCTGACGTTCACCCAGGCCGACGCTGCGCGCGATCAGGGCGATCAGCAGGATGCGCGAGACGTCGAGCACCGCGCTGACCAGGTTGGCGCTCACCTCGAGCGGCCACGGCAACACGCTGAAGCTGGCTGCCAGCATGTGGAACCACGGTGAGTAGGGGATCACCGGCGGTTGCTGGCCCCACTCGGCGACGGGCATGGTGGATTCGTTCAACGGGCTGTTGGTGCCATACAGCAGCGGCAGCTGGCCATCGAGGATCCAGCGCGCCCGATCCATGTGCCAGCTGACATCGATGGCCACAAAGTGCGGGTAGAGCATCGCGCCCGCCTTGAGCCACAACGAGCCGACCATCGCCAGCAGCAACGCGGCGATCAGGCGCTGGCCGAGCGGCAGGCCCAGCCAGCGCCCGAGCCGTGGCAGCGCGGCCTGCCCGGCCAGCACCAGCAGCGCGCTGCCGAGCGCCAGCCCGACGAGGCCAGGCAGCATCACCGCACTGGTGAGCCGCGCACTGCCGAGCGCCCATGCACCCACCAGCAGCACGCCAGCCGTCGCGCCCACCGCCAGCCACGGCCGGCGCGTGGTGCGCTCGAGCGCGACGAACGCACCGAGCGCAATCAGCAGCCCGGCCAGCAGCGCACGCCACGGTGGCGGCGCAACTGGTGTCGCCGCCGGCTGCAACGCCACGCGCTCGAGCACCAGGCCCAGCGGCCGCGGATCGCGGTAGACCCGCGCACCAAACTCCAGCGTCAGGTCGCCGTCGTCGAGCACCGCACCCGGCGCCAGCAGCCACAACCGGCGCCCGGCAGCATCGGTGGGTGGTACCGGCGCGAGCACGCGCCCGGCTGCGCTGATCACGCCACCGACGACACCGCCGTCGGGGTGCAGCGCGATGACATCGGCCACCACGATCCACGGCCCGGCGCCGATGCCCGGCAACCGCAACATGCTCTGCTCGCGCGTCCAGCGATAGGCATACGCCGGGGCGATCGTCAGCGACGCGATGCTGGCGCCCGCCGGTGGCACATCGCCGGTCAACGCCGGCGCCAGCCGCAGCTCCAGCTGTGCCATGCGCGCGAGCTCGGGCGGCACAATCGCGCTGAACTGCCGCGGACCACGCTGGCCGACGGCGACCCGTTCGCCATTGACCGCCAGCATCGCCAGGCGATAGATGTCATCCGGCTGGTCGTCGCGCGCAGTGACGGTGATCAGCAGGTAGCCATCGCGACCGCCGGCGATCTGCAGCGCCTCGGCACCCACCGGCCAGCCCAGCACCGCCCCCGGGCCGGTCGCGGCAACCTCGCGCTCGTGCATCTGCGCGACCAACAGCGCGCTGTCGCGGTCGCCCAGCGCGATCACCGGCCGCGGCCGCACCAGATACCCGAGCGCCGTCGCCAACACCGCCGCCAGCGCCAGGGTCAACGCCACCGCACGCCACACCCGTCGCTCGGGCCCGTCCATCCACCGTATCCCAGTCATCCGCGCGCCACCTCCCCGGCTCGCCCCGCCCGCGGGCGAGCATCGGCCTCAATGCAGATATCGCACCACCTGGTCGATCCAGCGCAGCAGGCTGCTCGCCACGATGCCGGCGAGCAACAGCAGCGCCATACCCATGCCGGCCCGGCCGCGCCGGCGCAGCGCTGCCGCGGTGACCCCCACGCCGCTGGCGACGGCGGGCGTCAGGAACAGCTGCCAGCGCACGGCCTGATCACTGACCAGCAACGTCGCCAGGCTGAAGACGGCGCCGAGCCACGCGGCCAGCATGGCGTGCCGCACGCCACGTGCGCGCAGCAGCCAGGCACCGGCGAATCCGGCCACCAGCGCCAACGGTGGCAGCAGCGCATCACTGGCCAGGGTTGCCCGCAGCACGCCGGCCAGCTTGTCGCCCGCCGGAATGCCGGGTGGGCAGCTGACTCCCTGGGCGGCGAGTGCGCGCGCCGCCTGTTCGCGCGCCGCCGGCACATCGCCGAACGCCGAGTAGTAGCCGAGCGCCGCCAGGGCGATCATGCCGATGCCGAGTGCCAGTACGCGCCGCGACCACGCGCTGGCGAGGCGGCTGAGCAGCAGCCACGCGCCGGCACACGCCAGCAGCGACAACGTCGCACCCGTATGGCCGAGCAGGATGGTCAGCACCAGCAGCGCGCCGGCGGCGGCGGCCAGGCGTTGCTGCCGATCGCCCAGGGCCAGCACCAGCAGCACTGGCGCAACCAGGGCCTGGCCGAACAGATTGGTCAGCTCGCCCACCGAATACGAGCGCAGCGTCGCCGGCAACACCGCATACACCACTGCCGCCGCCAGCGCGCCCCACGGCGCGATGCCGGCACGGCGCACCAGGATCCAGCACACCACTGCACCGAGGCTCTCGAGCGCGGCGACGCCGCCCTGCAGCAGGTACCCGACCGACTGCCGCGAATCGTCGACGAGCAGGCGGGCCGGTGCGAGCAGGATGTACAGCGCCGGAGGGTACGGTTGCGGCCCGGCGCCGGCCTCGCAGGGCAGCCCGGTGGTGAACAGCAGGTCGCCCCCGAGCACCCGCGCCAGGTGGTTGACGTGGAGCCCCAGATCGCTGAAGCGCGTGCCGGGGTGCAGCACGCCGGCGAGGCGCACCACGAAGCCGAGCGCCCACGCGCCGGCCGCCGCTGCGGCACCCTGTGGCTCGGTGGGGCAGAGCCGCTGCACGCCGGATCGCACCAGCACCAGCAGCGGCAGGCTCGCCAATGCCAGCCAGCCGTAGGCTGGCGCGGCCACCCCCAGCCCGAAGCGCCAGCCGACGGTGGCCACCGTCAGCGCCAGGACGCTGGCCCAGGCGGGTGCTGCACGCCAGCCGGGCGGCAGCGTCGCCACGCCGGCCGCCGCCGCCGCCACGACGATCACCAGCAGCCAGCCCAGGCTGACTGCATCGGCATGGCGCCAGCCGGGCAGCGCGCGCAGCTCGACGTCGAAGACGACCAGCCCGAGATCGCGCGGATCGCCCGGCACCTGATATCGTGGCGCGCGCAGCTGCATGTCGATCACGCCGGTGCGCGCCGGCCCGAGCAAGCGATAGCGGCGCGGCAGCGCACCGACCACCACGGTGCTGCGCGTGTCGCCGAACGCGAGCTGCAGCGGAATGGCCGACCCGTCAGCCCGACCGCTGGCGAGCGTCAGGTCGGCGCGCCACGGCCCGCTGCCGGCCCACGGCGCATGGATGCGCGACTCGCTGCCGGCCCAGCGCCAGCGCAGCGGTGCCTGCCACCACGTGGCATCGGCTGGCTCGGGGGCATTGAAGCCGCTCAGGTAGGGCGCATCGTGCCAACGCTGGCGCGTCAGCACATCGCCGCCGGGGTGCAGCCGCAACGTGGCGGGCGCCTGCAACGCCACGCACCACGCCAGCGGTGCAACGCACAGCGCCGCCACGAGCCAGCGCCAATCACGTCGCCGCGGCATCGCCATCGTCGCGCCGTACGACCAGCTCGAAGGTGCCCTGGAACAGCAGGCGGTAGAGCCGGTAGGCCGGCATCAGGAGCCCGACGCGGCGCAGGATGTCGCGCAGCCGGCCCTTCAGGCCGCCGGCACGCCGCTCGCCACGGCGCAGCGCCAGCTCGCCGATGTCGTCGACCAGCAGCCCGTGCGCGCGGGCGCACCGGACGAACCCGGCAAACGTGAAGTAATGCATCTGTGACAGCCGCTGCATGTCGCGGAATGCGGCGCCGCGCTTGCTCCGCCCGCGTCGTTCGATGATCCATTCGGCCCAACGGCGTGGCATCCAGTTGAGCCATGGCAGGTGGTAGTGCGGATCGCGGAACGCCAGCCGGTTGATCACCGTCAGCAGCATGACGCCGTCGGGGCTCATGACCCGCGCCAGCTCGGCGAGCAACGCCAGCGGATCCTGCACATGCTCGACGACATCCCAGCACAGCACGATGTCGGCGGAATTGGCCGGCAACGGCAATGCCTCGCCGGCACCGTTCACGATTGGCAGCGCCAGCGCGTAGCGCGCCGCACGCAACCGAATGATGTCGCAGTACGGCCGGTGATACTCCAGCGCCGTCACGTGGGCGCCGTGCAGCGCCAGCGCGACCGCCAGGCCGCCCATGCCACTGCCCACGTCGAGCACCCGCCGCCCGGCGAATGCGCCGGCATGGCGCGCGATCAGTGCCAGCCGCGCCGCCTGGTGCCGTTCCTGCCAGATCCGCCCGGCACGCCATGCGTCATAGTCCGGCCGCCAGGTCATGTGCCCCAGCCAGGCATCGATGCGCGCCACCAGCTGCGCCTCGCGCTCATCGTCGGGGTGTGGGGTCGGCATCGTCATCGGCACTCTCGGCATTCGGCCGCGGCCATGCGGGCCACGCCACTCCTCGCCGCCGCAGTATAGCACGCTGCCGCGCGGCTGATGCGCCCCGCCGCGTGATCGTCATCATGCGACGTGACAACGCATCGTGCGCGCGCACTGCGGCGCGTGCGGCACGAGGGATAACTGCGGGCGACCTGCTCACACGGATGAATGGACGGATCGATGAAC
>CAIQIY010000260.1 GCA_903871975.1 uncultured Chloroflexota bacterium
GCCCCCTCGCCGCGCACTTCGACGATGATCTCTTTGTAGCCGCCGACAGCATTCTCGCTGGCGCTGACGAGTTCGGTCTTCCAGCCATGGCGCTCGGCGTAACGCATGTACATGCGGAACAGATCCGCCGCGAACAATGCCGCCTCGTCGCCACCCTCGCCCTGGCGCAGTTCAATGATGGCGTTGCGGCTATCATTGGGATCGCGCGGGACCAGTAACGCCAACAACTCGCCGTCGAGTTCGCGCTGACGGGCCTGCAACAACTCCAGTTCGTCGAGTGCCAACAACCGCAACTCGGCATCATCGCCGTTCAGCAATGCATTTGTCTCACGAATCTGTGCTTCGATCGCCTGCAACGCCTGACTGGCCGTGACGACCGGCTCCAGTTCGCGCTGTTCACGTGCGAGCCGAGCCAATTGCACGTGGTCCGTTGCGACAGCAGGCTGTGCCATCTGCTCAATCAGTTCGTGGTACCGCTGTGCGATACCGCGCAGTCGTTCATGCATCTGATCCATCGCGCTCATCGTGTTGGTCGCGCCAATGACCGTCGCAGGGTGCGTCGGGACGCGAAAAATGAATGGGCGGAGATTATCGCCTCCGCCCACGCCTGACCATCGCTCAGTGTGATGCCTGCTGCATCATCTTCTTGCGTCGATTGCGCTCGGCGCGCCGACGCTTCTCTTTGCGCTGCTCACTCTTCGAGACGAAGTGCATCTTCTCACGGTACGTCTTGGTGATGCGCTCAGCCACCACGACCTTGTTGAACCGTTTCAGCAATTGCTCAACGGTTTCATTATCTCGACGTTCAACTTTCATCGTACCTGCCCCACCGGGGTACCCGTCGCCGGATCATCCGGTGAGTCGAACTCACCCCCTCTCGCGGTGGATTGTGTGACTCACGCGGGTAGTATACCGCGGTTCAGAACAAACCGCAACCGCCCCGGTGAGCCTCTCAGGGCTGATGCAACATCATGGAGCAGGAGCGCTACCAGATGGTGTGTGGCCTCGCTGCGCATGCAGGGGCAACGCGGCCGACGCACATCGTGGGATGGAACAGCGCGAATGCGGCCTCACTGCGCGTGCAGGGGCAACGAATGTCGTCGCCGTGGACCGCTGGCTCTTCCAGCTCTGATGTTGCATCAGCCCTGACCCGCGACTGATGTCTGGACCGCAGCCAGACAAACTGCCGGGGACGAGCACGATGCCCGACGACGTCGTGAGCGTGCGAACCGGCATTGGCGCATGGACGGATCGACGAGCGGGTACTGACCGCGGGCTCGTTGCTCGCAGGCGACCAGGGTCGGCCGTATCCGGCACAAGCATGTCGCATCGTGTGAGCGAGCGCTACCGGACGGCGTTGTACCCACGAGGCACGCTGCGGGCATCACGAGCGCATCCAGCGCAGGATGCACCGCTCCCGATCTGCTCAATTCGGTGCTCAGCGATCGACACGCGCCAATGCCACCTGTCGGGCGTACGGCGCTGCATAGCTGTGGCAGAGCGCCACCGCTACCGCGTCAGCAGCATCATCGGGGGTCGGGGCAACCGCCAGGCGCAACGTGATCCGTACCATTTGCTGCATCTGACGCTTATCGGCGCCACCATCGCCGGCGACCGCCTGTTTCACCACCGTCGGTTTGTACTCGGCCACCACCAGGCCGGCTTGGGCCAGCGCCAGCAACGCTACACCACGCGCCTGGCCAACCGCGATTGCCGTCGTACTGTTCTTGCCGAAGAACAACTCCTCAATGGCAGCAGTATCGGGCTGGTACTGCTCGAGGACACCCCGCAGCGCCGTGTGAATCTCCAGCAGGCGTGCCGGGAGTGGGGTACGTGCGGCGGTGCAGATGACACCACACCCGAGCAGTGTCGCAGCATCGCCATGCGTCTCGACGACGCCCCATCCGAGTGTCGCCAGCCCCGGATCGATACCGAGTGTACGCATCGACGCCACTCAGGCGTTGGCAAACTGCTCGGCCACCTCGTCGGTGACCTCGAGGTTGCTGTACACCTTCTGGACATCATCGAGATCCTCGAGGCGTTCGATCAGCCGTAATGCCCGCAGCGCATCGACGGGATCAGCCTGGACCAACGTATTGGCGCGCATCAGCTTCTCGGCAGCCGTCACCGGCATGCCGGCAGCCAGCAGCGTCGCCCGCACGGCAGCCAGCTGGCGAAACTCGGTATAGACCTCAATGACGTCATCGCTGACATCCACGTCGCTGGCACCAGCATCGATCGCCTGCAGCATCACATCATCGGCGTCGAGCGATGTCCCCGTCCGGTCGATGGTAATCAGCCCCACCAGCGTGAACATCCACGACACCGAGCCCGGCTCCCCCGGGCTGCCACCACCCTTGGTCATCGCGGCACGGATATCGGAATTGGTGCGATTGCGGTTATCGGTCGCCGCCTCGATGAGCAGCGCGATACCACCCGACGCATAGCCCTCGTAGTAGATCTCCTCGAGGTTGGCC
>CAIQIY010000261.1 GCA_903871975.1 uncultured Chloroflexota bacterium
GATCGGCTGCTCGGGCCGCCGCCGGACGGCGATTCTGCCTGACCTGGCTGGCGCGCAGCATCGCACGCGCGCTGTGCACCGTTGCACCGATGCGCCTGCAGCCGATGCGCAGCAGGGTGCGCTCGACCATTCCGCGCCCCATGGCGCCTCAGCCGTCCCACAACCTGCGCCTCATTCGTTCTGCACCTGCACCACGCGGGGATCGCGGCGTGGCGTGCCGGCAGGTGCTCGCGGGCGCCGTGCCGGGCATCAGCGGTGCCGTGCGCGTGTGCGGGCCGTGGCGATGGTCGGCGGCGCGGCTGCCCAGCTCCAGGCACACGCATTGAGCACACGACAGCCGCGTGCCGGATGCGCCACGGCGCTGCCTGGCCTGCACCGCCGCCTGCAGCTTGGCACGCCGCGGCTCAAGCTCGGGACAGCGGCCCCTACCGCGGCGCGAGGTAGTGGCCACGCGCGTCGGGTACCCGGGCATCAGCATTCCCGAGGAATCGACCACGCACGCCGTACGCAATGATACCCCCGGTCGGCGCAGGCCCGGTCGGGCGCACCACCGCGTGCACACCGCCGGTCGGGGGCGCTGCGATTCCGCCCGCGCCCGTACCACACCACGCGGCCGTACCGCTGCCATGCCCGCCAGAGACCAGAGGTTCAGCGCCCGGGGGACACAACCCGAAAACTGACGTCGTAGTTGTCGTAGATGATGTCGTGCTCGTTGCGCGCACTACACCCCACATTGAGCGTAATGTTGAGGAACGCGCCTCCGCGCACGATATACCGCCCGTCGTCGCCATCATTCGGCTCGGCCCACTCCCACACGTTGCCCGCCATGTCCAGCACACCGTACGGGCTCGCGCCCGCCGGATAGCTGCCTACCGCCACCGTATCACCAACATCTCCATCATCCTTCACGCTGTCCCGCGACGGATCATAGAAATTTGCCAGCGCCACGCCCGGCACTGCCTCACCCCACGGATATGTCCTGCCATCATCGCCCCGACACGCCCGCAGCCACTGCGCCTCGGTCGGCAATGCACCGCCAACCCACGCCGCATACTCCCGCGCTTGCTCGCGCGTCACCCACGCCACTGGATGCTCGGCATACGCCGGGTCGCCGTAGTGCGACACCCAGTACTTCTCGGAAACCCCGTTCTCGCGATAGTAGGCAAGGGCCCTCTCGGTCACCATCGGCGCCGTGCACGCACCGGCGTCGACGCACGCGCGATACTGTGCGTTGGTCACCTCGGTCTGCATCATACGGAATGCCGCCAGCCCGCCGCCGGCTGGCACTGCCACGTATGCCGCACCCACGCGATCGACGAATACGCCAGCGGCTGCGCTGGTGGCGGGGGGCGGCGCGCTGGTGGCGGGGGGCGGCACACTGGTGGCCGTGGGCGGCACGCTGGTGACCGTGGGCGGCACACTGGTGGCCGTGGGCGGTGCGCTGGTGGCCGTGGGCGGTGCGCTGGTGGCGGTGGGTTGCATACTGGCGACAAACGATTGCAGGCCGACTCTGCCGGCGACGAAGCCGGCGACGAGCACGCTCACCAGTGCTGCACCCACCAGCACCCCGGTCCACGGCAGTTGCGTGTGGTGATCTGGTCGCACCGGTGGAGTGGGCAGGTCGGCGCTCGGCGATTGGGCCGGCGGCGCTGAGTTGGCGGGGTGTGGCGATATGACCGTCGATACATCGCCGAGCCCGTCATCGATCAACCTGCGGAACACCATCACGCTGGCCGGCCGGTCGGCTGGCTCCACCGCCATGCCCCGCGCCAGCGCCGCATCGAGCCGCGCGTCGCCACTGCTGGGCGGCACCAGCGGATCGGGCGTGCGCCCCTGGCGCGCGACCGCCATCAATGGCAGCCGTGCATGCACCAGCGTGTAGAGTGTCGCCGCGAGGCTGTAGATATCACTGCGCGCATCAGTCCCACGGGTCACATCGGTCTGCTCGATCGGCGCATACACCAGCGTTGCGGCACCACGCAGATCAGATACAGTACGATCATCGCCGGCTTTCATCAGCCCGAAGTCGACCAGCTTGATCAGGCCTTCGGGCGTGCGCCGAATGTTCGCCGGCTTGATGTCCCGATGGTAGATGGGTGGAACCTGCTGATGCAGCAGATTGAGGGCGTTACAGACCTGCAATGCCACGCGCTTCGTATCATCAACCGTCAGCGCACCCTGGCGTTCCAGAATCGTCTTCATGTCTTCGCCGGGCACATACTCCATCACCAGGTAGCCGTTCCCGCTCGCGTCGATCCACGCCTCGTAATAGCGCGGCAGGTTGTCATGCATCAATCTGCGCAACGTTGCGGCTTCGGCCTCGAAACGCCGTGCATCCTCGACGCGATGCGTCGATTTGATCGCTACCGGCCGGCCATCATGGCGTTCTGCGCGCCATACTGTACCGAAGCCGCCACTGCCGACGCGTTCGAGGATCCGGTAACGATCAGCGGCTCCGACGAGTACACTGCCTGGTTGCATGGCCCTCACCATCGCTGTTGCTCACCACGGATCCGATCGCCTGATCCGCCCGGATGCATCCCACCGCGCACGACGAGCAGCATGCCGGTCCCGGTGCCTCGCTGGACCGGCCGATGGGC
>CAIQIY010000262.1 GCA_903871975.1 uncultured Chloroflexota bacterium
CCAGATGTCGATCCACTGGATTGCCGCCGAAACCGACGATGTCGCTGCGATCCTCGAGGCGGTAGACTACGCGATCACCCACGATGTTCGCGGCGCGCCGCCCGCGTCCGAGCGGCCCGTCGCCACCGATACGACCGACCGCTATCTCGACGAGAGCGTCGCGCTGGCCGAGGCGACCTGGGCGGTCGACGCGGCACGCATCGTGCCATCGCACCGGCCGCTCGTCGGCGCGCTGTTCGGCCTGGTGCAACGGCTGACACACCGGCTGTTCGGCTGGCACACCGCACCGCGCTGGGAGCAGATCACGACGTATCAGGGGGCAGCGACCCGCGTGTTGGCGGTGTTGGTACACCGCGACCGCGAGCAGCGGCGGCGCATCACCTGGCTCGAACGCGAGGTCGAGCGGCTCGCCGCCGTCGAGCGACCGCTGCTGGTCATGAGCATCGAGCAGCGCGAGCTGCGGCGGCGCATCGCCGAGCTCGAACGACGGCTGGAGCAACGCGCCGATGGATGACCTGCCGGTGATCATCCAGGCGCGCTGGGGCTATCCCATCGGCTACTCGATCAGCGCCGAAGAGATCGCGCTGCACCTCGATGCGCTCGGCCTGGTGGTGAGCCACCGCCCGACGCCCTGGCCCGTGCCGGGCGACATCCGCCACCCACGCCTGCGCACACTGGCGGCGCGGCCGGTGCCATTCGATGCCATCCAGCTCAGCTACGAGACGGCCAACCTGTTCACCGTCGGGCACCCCGGCTACCGCGTCGGCTTCACGATGCTCGAAGTCGATGGCCTGCCCGACGATTGGGTGTCCAGTTGCAATGCGATGGACGAAGTCTGGGTGCCGAGCCATTGGGGTGCGGCGGTGTTCGCCGAGATGGGCGTCAGCCGCCCGCTGTTCACCATGCCGCTGGGCTATGATCCGACCCGCTTTCACCCCGGGCTGCCGGCACACCGCCGCTCCGGCCGCTATACCTTTCTGTCGGTGTTCGAGTGGGGCGCACGCAAGGGGCCCGATGTGCTGCTGCGCGCGTACGCCGCCGCATTTCGCCGCACCGACGACGTCCTGCTGGTCCTGCGCGTCAACAATCATGATCCCGACGTCGATGTCGCGGCAGAGATCGCCCGCCTCGGCCTGGGCGATGACGGGCCGCCGGTGGCGATCGTTCTCAACACCCACCTCGCGCCCGACGCGATCGGCCAGCTGTACTGTAGTGCCGATTGCTTTGTGCTGCCGACCCGCGGCGAAGGCTGGGGGTTGCCCATCCTCGAGGCGATGGCGTGCGGCTTGCCGGTGATCGCGACCGACTGGAGTGCCCAGACGGAGTTCATGCACGCCGGCGTCGCACTGCCGCTCCGTGTGGCCCGGCTGGTGCCGGCCGACGGCAAATGCCCGTTCTACGAAGGGTTTCGCTGGGCCGAGCCGGATTTCGAACACCTCGTTGAGTCGCTGCGCGCGATGGCGGCGCAGCCGGCCGCCGGGCGCGCCCTCGGCGCGGCGGCCGCGGCC
>CAIQIY010000263.1 GCA_903871975.1 uncultured Chloroflexota bacterium
AGATCACCGGCGTAGACCTCATCGTCGACGACACGCCCGAAGCGGTGACGCTCTCGTGTCATGATCCGGTTCGCCGCGAAGTAGCGCGCATCGCGTTGACGCGGTTATTGAAAGATGGGCGCATTCATCCGACGCGCATCGAAGAAGTCGTCAACAAAGTTCAGCAAGAGATCGACGTGATCATGCGCGAAGAGGGTGAGCGCGTGGCATACGAGGCCAACGTGCAGGGACTGCATCCCGACCTGATCAAGTTGCTCGGGCGGTTGAAGTACCGCACGAGCTACGGGCAGAACGTCCTGCAGCACTCACTGGAATGTGCGCTGCTGACGGCCCACATGGCTGCCGAGCTCGGTGCCAACATCAACGTCGCCAAGACGGCGGCGCTGCTGCACGACATCGGCAAGGCGGTCGATCACGAGGTGCAAGGGCCGCACGCATTGATCGGCGCCGACATCGCGCGGCGGCTCGGGCGATCACCGACGATCGTCCACGCCATCGCGGCGCACCATCAAGACGAGGAGCCGCAATCGGTCGAAGCATTTCTGGTGATGGCGGCCGATGCGATCTCGGGTGGCCGGCCGGGGGCACGGCGCGAGACACTCGACCTGTACATCAAGCGCCTCGAAGCGCTCGAGACGGTCGCTACGTCATTCCAGGGCGTCCAGCGCGCGTTCGCCGTCCAGGCAGGGCGCGAAGTCCGGGTGATGGTGCAACCGGATGCGATCGACGACCTGGGCAGCATCCACCTGGCGCGTGATGTCGCCAGAAAGATCGAGGAGAGCCTGCAATACCCGGGCCAGATCAAGGTCACGGTCATCCGTGAGACCCGGTCAGTCGATTACGCGCGTTGAGTGAGCATCGTAGGTGTCGGACGATGCTCACCAACGGGCCGATCGATACAGCGATGTGCTGCGATCCTGTTGCTGGCGGTGCGTTGCACCCCGGCGCTGGAATCACACGCGGCGCCATCGCTCGGTCACCTGGACACCTGTCCACCGGAGGAGAATCGCATGACATCGGATGCATCGGAACGCTCGCCGGCTGCACGCGACGGCAGCCACCCGACCGTGCGCAGCGCGCCAGCTGGCTCGGCAGAAGTGCTGAAGGTATCGACGCGCTCACGCCCGAGCGCCGTGGCCGGGGCGATCGCCGGCGTGATCCGTGATGCCGGCGCCGCCGAGGTGCAGTCGATCGGCGCGGGGGCGACGAATCAGGCGATCAAGGCGGTGGCGATCGCGCGCAGTTACCTGCATGATGAGGGCATCGACATCGTATGCATCCCCTCGTTCATCGATGTAGCGATCGATTCCGAGGAGCGGACGGCGATTCGGCTGGTGATCGAGCGCCGCAGCTGACGGACACCGACCGCCACGACGGCAGACCTGGTGCTGGAGCCGGTGTGCGGGCATCGCACGCCGGTTCGGCGTTGGCACGCCACAACACGCACGATTCTGTGCTACCATGATGCCAGAGGGTGTTGGTCGAGCGTCAACGGGGGCAGCATGAGGGACGTTCTTCCCACGATCGAGGAGTGGCGCGCCCGTGGTGACGCGATCGCCATCGCCACGGTAGTGCGAACGCTCGGCTCGGCGCCGCGCGGCGTCGGTGCCAAGATGGTCGTGTCGTCGCGTGGCGCGATGGCGGGGTCGGTCAGCGGTGGCTGCATCGAGGGTGCGGTCTTCGAGGCCTGCCAGCAGGCGATCGCGACGGGCGAGTCGCGGTTGCTGCACTTTGGTGTCGCCGACGACGAAGCCTGGGATGTCGGGCTGGCGTGTGGTGGCATGATCGATGTCTTTGTCGAACCGTTGCGCTGAGAGCGGGCAGCCGAGGCAGGTATGGTGATCCACGACGCGCTACGACGGGCAATCGAAGCCGAGCAGCCGATCGCCGTGGCGACGGTCATCGCCGGCGCGGCGCCGATCGGCGCGAAGCTGCTGATCGATGCGGCCGGCACTGCCAGCGGCACGCTGGACGCCGGCGCGGTGACGGCACAGATCATCGCCGACGCACTGGCGCTGCTGCAGCGCGGTGTGAACGAAGTACGCCGCTACGGCGACGGGCTCGAGGTGTTCATCGAGACCTATCCGCCACCCGCGACGCTGCTGGTGGTCGGTGCGGTACACATCGCCATCCCGCTGGTAACCATCGCGCGGACGCTGCAGTTCCGCACGGTCGTGATCGATGCACGCGGCGCCTTTGCGACACCCGAGCGGTTTGCGCATGCCGACGAGCTGGTGCATGCCTGGCCCGACGAAGCGCTGGCGGGCCGACTGACGAGCAACAGCCACGTCGTCGTGTTGACGCACGATCCGAAGCTCGATGATCCGGCGCTGCTGGTCGCGTTGCCGAGTGCGGCGCGCTATGTTGGTGCGCTCGGCAGCCCGCGCACCCATGCGCGGCGCCTCGAGCGGTTGCGGGCCGCCGGGGTCGGCGAAGCGCAGCTGGCGCGGTTGCATGCGCCGATCGGGCTGCGGATCGGTGGCCAATCGCCTGCGGAGATCGCCGTGAGCATCATCGCCGAGATCGTCGCCGTCCGCAACGGTCGCTCGGGCGCTGTGCCGTCGTGAGCACCGCAGCGCCACGCATCGTCGGGGTGATGCTGGCGGCCGGTGCGGCGCGGCGCATGGGCCAGCCCAAGCAGCTGCTGGTCATCGATG